>CAYGNU010000747.1:0-2128 GCA_964351175.1 uncultured Roseivirgaceae bacterium
ATAATATAAATTGATAAATTTGTCATACTATGGATGATATTCAAATAGTCGTATATATAATCTTTGTTTTGTTTGCCATCATTTCGAGGGCATTAAAAAAGAAGAAGGAGGCAACTAAGAAACAAGCAAGTCCTTCACAAGGTCAAAGGCAACAAAAACCTCCCATGTCTTTTGAGGATTTGCTTAAGGAATTTACTGATGAACCCAAAGACTCTCCAAGGCCAGAAATTCCAGAGGTAGTTGACTATGAGGATTTTGACTACAAAGATGAGACTGAAATCCAAAGAATATTTGATGAATCAGTAGCTGCTTCCAAAAAGTTTGAAGCTGTAAAAAATGAAGATGATAGACATACCGGAAACTTCACACATTTTGAAGGGTATTCTGAAGAAGACACTGAGGAGGAGGAAAGTGAGTATGCTAAACTATTACAAGATGATGAAAGTGCTAAAAAGGCAATAATCTTATCTGAAATTTTAACAAGAAAATACTAATTATTATTTAAATAATAAAAAATTTTGCATAAACGATGTGTTTTTCTTGATAAAACCTCTTATTTACTATAATTATAGTACTTATATAGCTAAATTAACTGATTAGGTGGCTTTATGATTTGAAATTATGAAATAAACGCACATCTTTACTAATTAGTATCCTTTTAATAAAATGCAATTTTTGAAAGACGGTTACTTTGATTTTTTAAACTATATATAAGTGTAAATTTTTTTAGATGGTAATCTCAGTAGTATTATATCTGGCCTTACTTTTTGGTGTTGTTAATGAGGATATTAATTATCATGAAACCAATAAAAGTGATACTTGCCAAATTTCAGCTTCTCTGAAAACAGAAGATGTAGAGAATGGTGTCAGAGTCACAATTCAAATAAAGGGTGACATCGACAATATGAAATTCTTTTTCTGTAATGAAAAAGGAAATCTAGTTAGTGATCAATCCAACAGTAATACAATAGTTTTAAAGAATAAGGGGAGTTACTATTGTATTCTCTCAAAAAATAGCGATTGTTTCAAAAAAATTGAATTCGAGCTATGAGCTGGAGATTTAAACTTATAGCACTTGTTGCTTTATTTTCTGTATCTTATTTATCTTCTGTAAAGGCGCAACATATTAGCCAATCTAATGGTTCGGGACTGTCTGTAAGTATTACGGTAGTAAACGAGTGCGAAAATTCAGACAACGGGTTTATTACTCTTGAAGTGCTAACTTCAGTAGGAAGTGAAGATGCGACACTACTTTTATTTGATAAGGATTTTAATGGAATTACCTTTGGGTCTCCACTTCCGTTTGGCACGCCTGTTTCAATAACTAGTCCAGGTAGTTTAACAGCAGAAGCTAGTCCGTACCAGTATATAATATCGACTACAAATTCTGGTGGATTGGGAGGTCTTATTAGTATAGTAGATCTTACCCAAGTTGCAATTACTAAAATCTCTGAAACTGATAACACAACCTGTAATGTTCCTGATGGGCAGGTAGAAGCTTCAATTTCAGATGGTTCACTTGGTTTAAATGGTGGTGCTGGACCTGGTTCATTTACATATACATGGAGTGCTGATAATGGGCTTGCTGGATTACCCATTACAGGAAATTGGGATGGGACAGGTACTTTGGATTTAGCAACATTATTAGGACTCGGGGGGTTGCCAGGTGGAAATTATAGCTTGGACATTGATGATAACTTTTCTAGGTGCCAGGCTTCTGAAAATTGGACGGTTAACGATCCATCTCCAGCTGACCGAAATATCACTGATTCAGGGAACAGAACTGTTTGCAATGGGGATGCAGTTGAAATAATATTAGAAAGTAGTCAAACACCTTCACCGATAACAGAACCTAACATATTTTATCAGTTACAAGTTGATGGTATCGATGTTGGTGCATCACAGCAAGGTAATGGAGGAAATTTGACCTTTAATTTAACCAATGCTGAATTTATTGATGGTAGTGTAATAACAATTATAGCATCACAAGGTCTTTGTACTCCTAATACAATGACCGATATTGTGGTAATTGATATTGTGCCTATCCCAGTAGTGTTGGCAGGTCAGACGAATACGATCTGTAGTGGAGATCAGGTGGACTATGAGATATTGTTAGATCCTATAAACG
>CAYGNU010000748.1:0-2128 GCA_964351175.1 uncultured Roseivirgaceae bacterium
AATCAGGATTGCGAAAAGGCTCCAAGAATAATGGCCGATGGTAAAACTCTAATTTTCTCATCAAACAGGCCTGGAGGTTTGGGAGACTTTGACATGTACCAGTCAACACTTAAACCTTTAGGTGATTGGTCAATACCAGTCCCGCTTAATTTTGCCAATTCGGAGTTTAGTGATCAACTTCCCACTATTGCCGCACAAGGTGATTTGATGTATTTTGTTTATAACAATCAAGACATCTACTCTGCAATTATTCCCCCAGAACTTAGGCAGTTTGTAAACAATATTGTTCAAGGGAAAATTACAGATGCAGATACTAATGAAGGTATTGCTGCTAAGATAATTATTAGAGATGCGTTGACTTCTAACATTATTTCTGAAATTGATAATAACCCTGAAGATGGTGCCTATACGGTAGTTTTGGCAGCAGGTAAATACTATAATTTTGAGGTTGTTAAAGACGGTTATTCAAGTTTCATTAAGTCTTATGATTTACGAAATGTAAAAACCTATCAAGAACAACAGCAAGATATTACTTTATTCCAAAATGTATTTTTAGATGTATCTGTTAGCGATATTGAGCTTTTTGAAGGACTTGAAGCTGATATTGAGGTAAAGAGAGATGGTGCTTCTAACTTCTTCAAGAAAGTAAAAACTATGTTGCCCAATGGAACAATTCAAATTGCCCTACCCATTGGTTCTCATTATGAATTCTATGTTTCTGCACCAAACTTTAAAAGTGACATTTTTACACTCGATTTAACTGGTCTCGTACTCTATAGAAATTTCGAAAAGGAACTTCCTCTTATTCCAGAAAAGAAGCAGGTTATGATTAATGTTTCTGATTTAGTCAACAATTCTAAGGTTAAGTCTAAAATCATTTTAAGAAATAAAGACAGAGATGAACGAATAGAAGTTGATGGTAATAGTATGGTATCTCTTAGGGTTGGTGATCGATATGAAATTGAGGCAACGAGTGATCAAGGGTATGCCTTTAACTCTACTGATCTTGAAGTGGGTAAAAATGGTGATGCTAATGTTAGTTTGAAGCTCCTAAAACTAGATATAAATGCCAAATTAGAATTAAAAGACATTTTATTTGAATCAAATTCTGCCAATTTATCTGATATCTCTTTTATTGAATTAGAAAGGGTGATACAATTAATGAAGGAGAATCCAACATTGAAAGTTGAAATTGCAGCCCACACTGATGATGTTGGATCAGATAGCTATAACGCCCAATTGTCAGACAAACGAGCCGATAGTGTGGTTAAATTTTTAATGGAAAATAAGATTAATCCTGATCGTTTTGTAGCCAAGGGTTATGGAGAATCGTTACCTAAACTAGCCAATGACTCCGAAGAAAACAGAGCATCTAATAGACGTGTGGAACTAAGAGTATTAGGAATATGAAAAAGCTAATAACTCCAATCATTATAATATTGAGTATAAGTAGTGGCTTTGCTCAAAAATTTAAAGACATATTGCCACAACTTCTCAAAGTCTCTGATACTGAAGCTATATCTATAATCAAGACCTATATGCTTGAGGATTTGGATCACCCAAATTCTAATTTACGATTAGCTTTAATTTATGAAAGAAGATATAAAGCCTGTAATCCTATAACAGAATTTGAAAAAGCCATAGCTAATGCAAATGAAGCTAAAATAAGGTTTGGTAAAAGTGTTGGTATTGTAAATGAAAAAGAAGTCAATAAAAATACAGGCTACTATGCAGATTTTGCCACAGGTTTCGATAATAAAGGAAGACCCCTTGTGGAGTATAGCGTAGTCAGTAATAAGATCAGATCAGGGTACGATTCTGCAACAAAGTTTACAGAGCAAATGCCTGTCATCTATGAATATTTCACCAAGAGTGTAAATTTCCACGATAAAGCTATTAAGGCATTTAATGAGATCAATGGACAGTTTGGAAGTAAAGACAAATTGTTGCTAATGTACAATCCTGAACTAAAGACAAAGCTTCAGCAAATAATCAGTGATTACGATTCAAGTATATTCTATCTTGATAAATATTTTGCTGCAGGTAAAGCCTTCAATGCTGTTGCTTTCAATCAAAGTTATAGCATAAAAAGCATTGATACTTATAGATTACAGGGGCTACTCACTAG
>CAYGNU010000749.1:0-2125 GCA_964351175.1 uncultured Roseivirgaceae bacterium
ATTTTAGCTCTTTCTTCCACAGTTTTTCCTGCAGTAATAGTTGGCACAAAATAAGTTCCTTTTTGCTTCATTAAAGCCATTATTTCAGGAGTCATCAAGGTGCCGTGCTCAATTGAATTAATTCCTGCCTCGACTGCTCTTTTCATTCCTTCTGGACCATGAGCATGAGCTGCTGTTACCATTCCATACTCATTAGCCGTTTCAACAATGGCCTCTAATTCATCCATAGTAAACTGTGGCCCAGAACCATCTTTCGCAACACTTAAAACACCTCCAGTAGAAGTGATTTTAATAACGTCCGCTCCCTCTTTATAACGCTGTCTTACTGCTTTTCTAGCTTCATAAGGTCCATTAATCACTCCTTCTTTTGGTCCCGGATCACCCATTAGGTCTTCTCTATATCCATTTGTTGGGTCAGCATGCCCTCCAGTTGTACCAATAGTATTGCCACAGGTATATATTCTAGGGCCATCGACTTTTCCTGCATCAATTGCCTTTCTTAAAGAAATATTGACACCACTTCCACCTAAATCTCTTACGGTAGTGAAACCTGCCATTAAAGTTGTCTTAGCATTGACAGCTGCATCATAGGCAATATCAGATTTATTTTTAGTGAATTCATTCAGATAGCTCATTGGACTTGATTGACTTTCTATATGAACATGCATATCCATTAACCCAGGCATAACGGTTTTTGACTTTAAATCAATAACTGTATCCGATGAGCCTGCAGTTTGATATCCTTTTTTTATGTCTATTATCTTATCATCCTTGATGATGATAGTCATTTCCTTCTGAGCTTTATCAGTAATGCCATCGATCAACTGGCCACAGTAGATTAATGTATTCTGTCCAAATGATTGAATTGAGATCAGAATAAATGCTAAAAACGTAAACTTTTTAATCATAATTATAGGGGGTTAATATTGCTAAATATTGGTCATTATTATCTTTATATACTATCTGACAATGCCATTCATTGTCATTACTTAACTGGGTCAAAAAAACAGGGTCTATGTACAACCAATTGAACCACTCTCCTAATAGATGCTTATACTCATAGCAAAATTCGATCTCACCATAATAGGGCTCACTAGGAATTTCATCATACATGTAAGACACATCACTAGAATCAACTACGGCAATACCTCCGGGATTAAGCAAAGATTTAAGGGCTTTATAAAATCTTGGCGCATGAGATACTTTCCCACATAAACCAAAACCATTCATTAATAACAGAAGCGTATCAAACTTTTCATTCTTGAGATCATAAAGATCCATATTTATCACTTTTTTGATACCGATGCTCTTCATAGCCTTACATGCAAATTCAGAAATCTCCAATGCAGTAACATCTACACCCATAGCTTGAAGTACTACGCTATGAACACCCGTACCTGCACCTATATCTAAAGTTCTCCCTTGGCAAAAGCTAAGTGCGATATGATCCAAATCAGTAAAATCTTCCTGAGATCTGAAGAAAACCTCCACGGGCATTAGCTCTGGTTCTCCGTAATTATTATGAAGTGTTAAATCGGCTGAAACTTCTGTTTCAAAAAAGTCTGCAAGTGCCTGTTCGTAGGGTGTCAAAATTTAATTAAGGTATTTCTCAGCTCTTTTTTTGATATCCGCCCTATTTATTTCCTGCTTGGGATCTAGATAGGTGGTTGAAACCAAATCAAACAACGCATCTTCATTATAACCCATCTTTTTAATTACCTGAAAACAGAATCTCATCTCTTCCTTATCTATTCTTCCATCTATTTTCATCACGAGTACGAGGTTGGTCATTAGTTCTACTTTCTCCTCCTTTGACAAATTATTTAAGGAAGGTACAGTCTGATCTGCTTCAGTATTATCGATGATCTCCTCAATGTCTTCTGAAGACACATTACTTGAAGCGCCAATTTGCCTAATTAATTCAAGTTCAGCTTGATCTGTTTCACCATCAATCTTTGCCATCATTACTAAAATATTGAGATGTGGGTTGTCCTTCATATTTATCAAGTTTTAGAAAACATAAACGTCTAGCAATTTAATAAATCCTTAGAAATAAAAACTTAGTTTTAACTCAAAAAGCTATATAAATGAAATTCATAGATCATATTTACGATACTCGAACTAA
>CAYGNU010000750.1:0-2116 GCA_964351175.1 uncultured Roseivirgaceae bacterium
ACTTAATACTTTCCTTATCACCACCATTATTGATTACATTTCTTGTCCAATCAATCTGTCTATTAAATTCTTCATCAAGGTTTGGATCAATTCTAATGCTTTCCATTGACTCATTAATCCTTCCAAAAATTACATCCAAAGAATCATGCCTCAATGCAGATTTAGAATTCGCTAAGGTTCTTGCTAACCTTAAAAAGGAGTCTAAAACATAAATATTGATTTTCTGATTCAAAGCAAGGTTTTTAATAAAAAATGAAAACCCATGGACAGCTCTCATAGCAAACCTCCTCTCTTCTTCAATCCATTTAGAAATTGAGTTGTCAGAATATATGCATTCGCGCTTATATAAACCATTATCTATTAACTGACTAATTAGCTTACTGCCATTAAAATAGAACTCCTGCAAAATTTCTTCTTTTTGATATTCAGATAGGTTTTCTAACCCCATTAAATAATCTAAAGTATTCAATACGCTCCAGTCAAATCTTTCATAAACATGCTTATTACCTTTCTCAATTGCATACTCAAGTGCTTTAAAAAAAACATCCATTGAGTCATGAATTAAAACATGCCATTTTTGATAGGTGCGACTATCTCTTTTTGGTCTCTTATTTTCATCATTATACTTCTGTTCAAAAGTATAATTGAGCAATTGGAGCTCTTCATCGGGAACGTCAAAATTTTTAAAATCTATTCTAATTATGTCTGAAGAATATCGCTGTATTAATTCTTGATTTCTCATCAAAGAAGTTGCATTGATAAGGAATGTAAAATACCTGTTGGTGGTATCTAAAACAGAACTGAAATGTTCAAGGTTAAATGATTTCTTTGGCAGTTCTACATGAATCTTTATTAAATGATCTGCAATCACACCTGTTGTGATAGAATCATTTTCATCTGTTGATGGAAAGATGAATTGGTCAATTAGAAATTGCCACGCCTCCACTCTAATACTTACTTCTTGAGCAGTAAACTCAGGCTCAATTTTTGAAATCAAGTGTTTATAAGATTCTATTATTATATTTTGAGGCAAAGACCAATCATTTCTTCTTATTGCATCAACTCCTAGGTCTTTCAGTACAATCAACTTATTGGCTTCAATTTTCTCAAGTATATCAGTGTCATCCAATTCTATGTTAGGTGATGGCTTAAATATCACTTCAATTTCATCATTGGTGACTGAAAGAACTAGTTCTTTGATCCGTTTTAAGGAGACAGAATGGCTTAGGCTTGAAACTATAAGAGGGAATGCTGTAATTAAAAAAAGGAAGAAAAAGAAAATTGAAGAGTATACTAGGTTGAGATCGTTATGATCTACAGGACTCTCAATAGCAAAATAGCTTGTCACAAAAAAGAATATACTCCCTAGATACATTGAAATAAATCTTCTTAACCAAATATTGCTTAGAATAAATTCAATTGCATTTCTCCTTACACTTGATGAAAAGAGATTAAAAAACACAAGAGATATTACTAGAATTAGACTGAAAAATCCAGTAATCGATGATGCAAAAGTCAGAGCCAATCGATTATCAATTGCATCTTCTATTTCAAAGTAATCTGGCACAAAACCAAATTCAAGATTGTTAAGAACTAGAAATAGAATTACAAAAAAACCAATGATCTTAACATCGTAAATCTTTAAGAATATTCTAAAAAAAGATTTCATATTTATCCTCCTAGTAGATTACTTTCATTGAAGAAATCAATAGCTTTATCTGACAGTTTAGCAAGTCCTAATGAGATCATTTTTCCTTTAAATAGCTCAGCCCAATTCTTCTTATTAAGTACTCTAAGTAAATCTCTCAACTCTTCAAGTTCCTCGTGCAAGTCATCATAAATTATTTCCTGTCCTTGTTCCATTTTAGCGAAGCTTTCTAACATCATATCGAGTTTTGAATTCATTGCTTTTATCTCACCATCATTGAATTTTAAGTCAGGATTCGTGCTTCTACCAGAGTCGGCCTTGTCATTCTTTGGAGCTTTCTTGTCTAACCACTCACCTATTAACTCTACCAGTTCTTCTCTGGCTGTTTTCTTTATAGTTGGTAAAATCACATACTTAATATGCTTAATGAAAATACCTGGATTGTTATAAGGTATTCCAGTATAATAT
>CAYGNU010000751.1:0-2115 GCA_964351175.1 uncultured Roseivirgaceae bacterium
ATAGAATTTCTGCAGGGTGAAGTGCCTTTCGTGCTACTCCATCTTTAATCTGATGCCTACAACTTGTGCCCGCAGCAGCTATTAATACATTATTAGGCTGCTTTCTTATTGTTGGTAAGAGCACAAGCTCGCCAATTTGCATTGAAGTTTCATAATGTTCTTTTTCATAACCAAAAGAACCAGCCATGCCGCAGCATCCTGATGGAATCATTTCTACTCGATAGCCCGAGGGAATAGATAGAATTTTCTTGCTTGGTACGAGTGAAGACAATGATTTCTGATGACAATGGCCATGTAGTTTAATCAATTGGTCTTCGGTATTAAAAATCGACTTATCTATGGAGTCTAAATGTTTAGCTAGAAATTCTTCAAAGGTAAGTACGTTCTTAGCTAGTTTTAAAGCATCTTGTCTTTCATCCCTATCCACCAAGTCAGGATATTCATCTCTGAAAGATAGTATAGCTGATGGCTCAATACCCACCAAAGGACAGTCGTCAGTAATTAATTCTTTGAAGGTACCTACTTGTTGATTCGCAAGTACTTTAGCCTCATCTAACATACCCTTTGATATATACGATCGACCACTTTCAGGATGTTCAATATATTTCACTTCGAAGCCCAATGCCACTAAAAGCTTAACTGTTGTAATACCAATTTCTGCATCATTATAATTGGTGAACTCATCAATGAAAAGATACAGAGAACCTTTCGCCTCCTTTCTTTTTGGAAGACTGGGGTACTCTTTTTTATACCATTTTGATAGTGTGATTTTAGACAGCTTTGGCATGCTTCTTTTAGAATGAAAACCAATCAATGCTTTGCTTAAACCAGAAAGAGGAGAGTTCATGCCTAATTCATACAACCAAGGCACTTTGATGGCTAGTTTATTAAGCTTGGCAAAATTACCGATCAGTTTAGATCGGAATGGAATGCCATTAGTTTTTTGGTACTGATATTGAAATTCAGCCTTAAGTTTTCCAACATCAACATTAGAAGGGCACTCAGACTTACACCCTTTACATGAAAGACATAAGTCCATCACTTCTTTTATTTCTTTACTATCAAAAGCATTAGTCTTTTTAGTATTTGTAAGCACTTCTCTTAAGATGTTCGCGCGAGCCCTTGTGGTATCTTTCTCATCTTTGGTGGCCATATAAGATGGGCACATGGTACCTCCCGAGAGTTGTGTTTTACGACAGTCACCTGAACCATTACATTGTTCGGCAGCTCTTAATATACCAAACGTACTATCGAAATTTAAGGCAGTTTCGAACTCTCGTGTTTCTTGACCTGGTTTAAACCGTAAAGAGGAGTTCATAGAAGGTGTGTCAACAATCTTACCTGTGTTGAATATATTATCTGGATCCCAGGCCTTTTTTACTCCCTTTAAGAGCTCATAGTTTTCATTACCAATCATAAAAGGAATAAACTCACCTCTTAGCCTGCCATCACCATGTTCACCACTAAGAGAGCCCCTGTATTTCTTAACCAAAATGGCAATTTCTTCTAGTATTGTTTTGAAGAGTTTGTTGCCTTCTTCAGTCTTTAGGTTAATTATAGGTCTTAGGTGGAGCTCCCCAGAACCAGCATGTGCATAATGCACGCAAAACAAATTATGTTTTTTAAGAACTGCATTAAAATCTTCAATATAATCAGGTAAGTCATTGACATCTACTGCAGTATCTTCAATTACAGGTACTGGTTTAGCATCACCGGGCATATTGCTCAACAAGCCTAATCCTGCCTTTCTAAGTCCCCACACTTTCTTGACATCATCACCTTCAACAAATGGGAAGTGATAGCCTAAGTTCTGAGACTTTAGGTCAGCAATTAATGATTCTTTCTTATCGTGAAGTTCTTTATCTGTTTCTCCAAAAAGCTCAACTACTAGTACTGCCTGAGGGTCACCCTGGACAAAAAAGCGATTTTCACGCTGTGCTATATTTCCTTTAGTGCATTCTAAAATATAATGATCCATAAGCTCCGAAGCTGACGGATTGTATTTTAGGGCCGTTAAGTTTCCCTTTAAAGAATCATAGATGCTTTCAAAATGAATGCAAAGTAAACCTTTGATTTTGGGTGGAATAGGATCAAGTGATAATGTTGCTTGTGTAA
>CAYGNU010000752.1:0-2109 GCA_964351175.1 uncultured Roseivirgaceae bacterium
GGAACTCAAAAGTTAAGAGTTCGCAATGCAATCGCTGGGACTGGTTTTGGAGTATCTAAAATGATCCAGACGGCTGGTAATTCATCGGATGGAGGTCTTGACTTTTACATAGGATCTACTGGCACTTATTTGTTTCCGATCGGACTGTCAGGCAAGTACACACCTGCAACCGCTGATTTGATTATTAATAATGCCAATACAGGTTTTGTTACGATTTCTATATCTGACAATGATTTGGGCACTACTGAAATCACCGGAGGAGATATACTCAATTATTATTGGCGACTGGTTACCTCTGATTTCGGTACAGTAGATAGACCTTCGGTCAATAGTCTGGTATTCACTTACGATCAAACTGATGTAGGTGCAGATACAGAATCGAATTACGTTTCGGGATTTGTGTTAAACGCATTTCCCTTTAATCGAGATACAGATTTGGATCCTGCAGGTGGCGTGAATACAACTAATAATACCATCACATTTTCGCAGGGAGGAACTGGTTCCTCCCCTTTTAGTCTATTAGGAGCCGATTTCACAGCAGGTGCAGCGACTAGATTTGCAGGTAGTCCTCAGGTTTTCTATAGTAAATCCACTGATGGTAATTGGTTCGAGTGGCAGGAGACAAATCGTTGGTCGCTTGATCCTGTAGCTAAGCATTTGGGAGCAGGAGCAGGTGATTATCCAAAAGCAGGCGACATTGCGGTAATTGGAAGTCAATATGTTACGAGTCAAAACTGTGTGACTTGTACGGAGAAATTACCAAGAGGACGTCACCAAATCAGAATTGATAACAGTGTAGGAGATGTTACCTTATCCCAGGTAATTTTTGATTCTAAACCGAACGCGTCGGCTTTAGATGTGTCGGCTATGTCTAGAATTAGAGTCACTGGACAAAGAACCCTAACTGCGGGCGGATTCAGTGGAACTGGCGAATTGGTACAAGATATTGGTACAGCGCCTCAAACAGGTGCAATTGTTGGCGATTTGGGTGATTTCGTTGAGAATGATAATAATGGTTGGTTCTTTTGGTTTCAAAGCGCTGCAAGCGTGACTATTACTGACAGATTCGATTATCCAATATTTCGAACTTTTGGTAGCTCAGGCACTTTAGATTTTTCACAAGATGTTTCAGCATTTGGGTTAGTGGTGGATAATGAAACGAAAATGAAGATTTCTACAAATTGGACCATTGACAGTTTGGTTCAAATAGGCTCAAACGGAGGAGGCACTATTATTTTTCCTAATATGGGATCAAATGTGACTTTGGAAACTGAAAATCTATTTTATAGCTCAGATGCAAGTAATAATATATTAGTGGAAAATTCAGGTGTGGACGTTCATAAGCTAAAAGTGAATGGCAATATTGCCCTGACAAGTGGGACTGGGTTTAATTTGACTTCTGTAGCGGGTGCTCAAGTAGAGTTGGTTTTGAGTGGAGAAGGAGATCATTCTTTTGTGAACAATACAGGCACGAAGGCTGAGTTTTATAGGGTAGTGATGGATAAAGGATCATCACAAGCCAATACATTTACTTTTAGTTCAGGCTTTAACCTAAATGGCACTAGCAATGGTACTTCAAAAGCGATAGAAATGCTGAATGGTACATTGGCGTTAGCGAACGCGAATATTGACGTTAATGTAAATAGTGGAGGAGGCGATTTTAGTATCCCGTCCACTGCAGCGCTGAATGTTCAAAATGGTATAGTTAGAATGACCGCCAGTGGCACGGGCACTGGCAATGGCTTACTCTTGAATGGAAAACTTAAAGTAAGTGGAGGGCAAGTCCTTTTAGATGGTGGTGCATCAGCCAATAACTATATAGAATATGGTAGTACAGGAACAGCTACTATAGAAATAACATCAGGTGCATTGACTGTTGGGTCTCAAATAAGACGTAGTTTAACTTCCACTGAAGGTATTCTAAACTTTAATCAGTCGAATGGAAGCCTTATAGTAGGTAAAAATGCTGCGCCTAGTACCTCCAGAGGTGTCTTTGAGATTACCAATAGTGGCTCGTTTACGAGAACTGGTGGTGATTTCATAATAGTAAGAGGAATCAATTCGACTTTTGTGCCCTCTTTATTAATCTCACCTAGCACTTCCTCACTT
>CAYGNU010000753.1:0-2106 GCA_964351175.1 uncultured Roseivirgaceae bacterium
ATTAATTCTGTGAAGTCAGTTCCATTGGTAGTGTATTCTAAAACTACCTCAGTACCACTTGGATATAGTTGAGTTAAATTCTTATTTAAATCAAGTGTAATTGAAGCACCCGTTACTGTTTGAATGTCTAATTCATCGGTTAAATAGAAGCGATCATCATCGTCATTAAAATTAGTTGCGTTTGTCCCTCCAACTACAGTACCTGAAGTCAATAAGTTTTCAGAATTTCCAACTGTTGCAGTAGCTCCTGTAAACGCTTCAACTGAAACATCCCAATCATCATAGGAAGTATTATCAGAATAATCTATGTTAGTTGGAATAACACCATCTATTTCGAAATCATATACAAATTCACTTGGATTGTTTTCTGTCTCACCAAATGTCATATCAGTATTAACTACTGAGAACGTTTGTCCAGTTGTTGTATTTCTAAAAATAGCAACATAGCTAAAGTTTGATACTTGATCTTCGAACCCTGTGAAGGTTGCATCAATCTCAAATCCGCCACCACCATAATAGTTTTGATTTGCTGTAGTATCAGTTAACGTAATTCCTGTAAAAGGTCTACTTATTGAATAATTAGCTACGAACTTATCAACAGAAATCACTTGATTTCCGACTACAACCTGGAAGTTGTCAGGGTCAATATACCATGCTGCTTCTCCTTGTGTATAATCACTTCGCTGAGTGGTAGAAGAAGTAGGGCCTTGTACAAATCTGAATCGTGTATTAGGATCCTTGGCTTGATTGGGTAATTCGAAAGAAACATTAATTGTTCTATTAGATGTTTCTCCCAGATCATCATAACCATTATTTAGCGAATCGATTAATGTAATCCACGTTGTTCCGTCTAATGAGTACTCTAAGACAACAGAATCAGCGGAATTTTCAGGAATATCTGTTAGATAAAAATCAAAATTTATACTTGCCGTGACAGCATTATCTACGTCTAATTCCGGAATTACTCCAGTTCTTAAACCTCTGAAACCAACATTATCAAATGCAAAATAGTCATCTGTTGCAAAAGGAAAAGTAAGGCTTCCGTATGTAGCACCACTAGTTCGTGTCACTGCATCATTGGAAGGTACACCTGTAATTGTTACATCTGTAATATCGGTTGATTGATTAGAACCAAAACCACTAATTGCGGCCACACGATAGTTAGCACCAGTTAGACCTGACTCATCCCAAACGTATGTTAAGGTTGTATCTCCATTCGAGGTACTTGTATCAAGTATATCGTCTCCATCAGTATAGCTTGTACTTGCGTCATTATCCCTATATAGATAATATCTTGTGCCTGTGGAGAAGAAGGTGGCTGAGGTATCGATCAAAACCGTATCTCTTTCACCCAAGTATGTAGAATTAAAGGTTTGTGCAACCGTAAAATCCTGTGCATTCGCACTAAAAGCAAAAAATCCAGTCAGCATGACCAGCATAAGCGCTCTTAGGTATAAAATATTGTTGTATAATTTTTTCATTATTCTAGACGTTAGTTAAAGAAGTTTGAATCCTATTCTGAAAGAATTGCTGGTTTTGACACCAGATTCGAAGAATTTGATACCGCTTTGATAAAGGGTACCGTCAATCTCCACATCAGAACTTTTACCAGTTACGAAATAGAATCCTATTTCTGCACCCATGTAAAATCGGGAAGAAAAGTGATAATCGGCTCCTACCGCACCCATTGCCCCAATACCAAAAAAGCCTCGATTATCGAAGCTAAATGATTGATTAGGCTGAGAAATGATAGAAGATACATCAGATCCTCCTGGAAGGGCTCCTGAAATATCTGAGTCAGTTTCACTCGTTTGCTTAACAGACCTCCCAGTAATGATCACATCTAATGCGGCATAAGAAGTAAAACCATTTTCATTAATGAAATGGTACTCTATACCAGGTGTAAACATAAATTGGGAAACCGTTTGCGTTACGTCAGGGGTTGACATTCCATCTTTATTATCATCGATGGAAAACCAAATTCCTAAACGTGGCACTAGAGTTTCATTCAGAAAGTATCTGGCTCTGAACTGACCGAAATTTAACAGAGTGGTATTATTACTCGATGAGTAAATGTTTCCATCCCTGCCAAAGGGTGAAGTGGTG
>CAYGNU010000754.1:0-2102 GCA_964351175.1 uncultured Roseivirgaceae bacterium
GTATTCAGCTCTGCAAAAGTTTCAGTGTATCCTGCTGGCTGAAAAATGGGATCATATCCAAACCCATTATTACCTCTTTTCTCATGCGTGATTTCACCATCTACTGTACCATTAAATTGGTGAATACCCCCATCAGGATCAATAAATGTAATGACGGTTTTGAAAAATGCGGATCGATCGGGCTTATTCTCAAGGTTTGAAAGCAACAAATTCATATTGCGATCATCACTTCTCTCAGGGCCCGCATACCTGGCTGAGTAAACTCCAGGCTCTCCATTCAACGTGTTTACCAAAAGACCACTATCATCAGCAAAAACTGGCATCTTATGCTTTTGGTAAACATAAGATGCTTTGATTTTAGAATTTTCTTCGAGTGTTGTACCTGTTTCTTCAATGTCTTCAATTACACCTAATTCCTCCAATCCAACAATGGTGATGCCATCAGGCATGATTGAATTCATTTCCTTCACCTTATTAGCGTTATGCGAGGCAAAGCAAATTTTCATCTACTGCTTGATGATTTTTACGGGATAGAGCTCAAAGGCAATGGGTGTGTTAGGTCCTATGAATACGCCAGACCCTCCTGCGCCGTAAGCCCGGCCTGATGGTATAACAATTAGCACTTTGCCTCCTATTCCTAAGTGCTTAAATGTTGCTGCAATTCCCTCCGCAAAGCCTGAAACGAAACCCGAACTATTTTGAGAAGCTACAGGAATAGTCCATCCTGAAGCAGAATAAGTGATGAAAAGGGGCTTGTATTCTGTGCGCGTAAAAACAATAGCAGTATCACCACTGTCAGTTACATAAGGATTTTCCTCATAATAGCTTTTAAGAGAATCCCCAAGTGATTTAATAGAGGTATCAAAAATCGTATCTCCAAGCGTCTTTCCTATATAATCAAAATCTACCTGATCGCTCTCATCAATTATTTCTGAAGGATTGGTAGACCCTTCGTCCAGAATAACATATCTAACGCCATTTGTTGTATTGCCAATTTCAGATTCTAAATATCCTTTCATGGAAAGATACTCAGCTATTGCTATGCTATCCTTGGTTTGCTGGATTGCTGGATCCACCTGAACAACAACATTACCATCCCCACAGGCTAACACAATGAAGCCAATCAGTATTCCAAATAATCCTTTTTTCATTTTATTGATGACTATTCTGCTATTTCTACAAGCTCTACGTCAAAAACCAAAATAGAGTTTGGTTTAATGACAGGTCCAGAACCTCTGTTTCCATACCCAAGCGGACTTGGGATGTATAGAGTAGCTTTTGAGCCCTCATTTAGAAGTGAAATTCCCTCATCCCATCCTTTGATCACTCTACCTTGCCCTAGCGGGAATGCAAATGGCTCATACGTTCTTCCTTCTCTGAAAATTCCTTGTTCGTTGGCAACAGCTTCAATACTGGTATCAAAATACTCGCCGCTTAAGATTCTGCCGGCATAATTCACCTTTACAGTTTGACCAGCTTCAGGCTTAGAGCCACTACCTTCTTCTATGATCACATATCTTAACCCACTTTCAGTTTGCTGTGCGTCAATATTATTCTCAGCTAAATAGTTATCCAGGATTTCATTATCTATAATGATCTGCTTAGAAGCAGCTTCATCTGCTTTTTTTGCAACCATATCATAATATCCTTGCTCTGTTAGTTGATCGATGTACGCAATTTGGAATTTGATTTTGCTATCCGGAGCGATTGAGTCAGGTAGAGGAGCTCTGAATGTGTTTTGAAACAATTCTGAAGCTACCAATTCGAATCCAACACTGTCACGTGTCCTTAATTGAGTTAAGACTTCAAAAAGTTCACCTTGATTAACAGCGTTGTTCGGGTCAATTTTTAATGGCATTGGCTCGCTTGCATCCATCATGATCTCCCCTTCTTCAGTTGTGTATTTGATTCTAAGCATCGAAACCAAGCTGTCTACCGGTTGAACCCCATCTCCCTTTTCTAAGTAGGTGACGGTAGTTCCATTCTCTGTTGTGAATGAGTTAGTGCCACATGCAGCAAGTGCAAATGCAAGTTCGATATATCCTAATTTTTTCATTTAATACGTGTATATAAGAGGTCTATGTCTATTAGTTCTTTGTATT
>CAYGNU010000755.1:0-2101 GCA_964351175.1 uncultured Roseivirgaceae bacterium
TTTCCCAAAAGCACCAGGTCTTATCATTGACTTCCTTTTTGCTTTTGTCTATTAGCAGTATTTTCTTATCATCAAAGTAAGTGTCTTGCTTCATGGCAAGTGCCAGGTGCAACCCTGCTGCTCCAGTGCCAATTATTGCAAAATCATATACTGTAGAATCCATAGAAATAAATAAAGAATATCAGTTGTGAAGCATAAAGATGTAAAGAAATGGCAAGATCACCAGTTATCTTTGAAATTTGAAAGATCAATTGTAGTACGAAAGCGACTCCAAACCAAGCCACATAATTTTGTAATGGAGCATATCCGATGTCAAATACCCAGAAGTCAAAAATAGGGGCAGAGGTTTCCATAAAATAATCAAGGAATACCATGAGTGCAGCGCCAATGAGTGATCTTATTATTATATTATTGCTGATTCTCGTGCTTATTACCCCTGTAATGAGAATTAAAATCGCCCAATTTACCCCTATCATTAGAGGGATTTCATCTACTTTAAAACCTAGATTATCACCATAATGATAGTCACCGAATAAAATGCCATAATGAACGCCTACCCATTCGGCTAAATAACCACCAAAAAATAATACTGCACCTATAATCCAATACTTTATATCTCTCATAGGATAGTAAAGGATCAGTGAAATAAACATAAGTGTTAAGGTTAATGGCGTTTTAGAAATAAACCAATCTTTAAACCCTAGTGTCACTCCGATAATTGCTGTTAGGTGAAATAACCACAATATAGATATTACCAATGTTTTGTGATTATCTTGAGTGAATGATATTAATGACTGTTTAATCATTTTGTACTCAGTTCGGCTGTTATTTTTGCTGAAAGTAAACATAATGGTATACCACCTCCTGGATGAACAGAGCCACCACAGAAGTATAGGTTTTTATATGATGATGAAAAGTTAGCATGACGAAGAAATGCTGCGAATTTTGAATTACTTGAGGTGCCGTATAATGAGCCACGGTGCGAACCTGTCTTTGTCTCAATGGCTATCGGATCTAAAATTTCTTCACTTTCAATAAGGTTTTCAATTTTTGTATTCAACACCTTATTTATTTTGTTGATAATGGACATCCGCGCTTTTGCAATTAATTTCGGCCAATCTTGATCGAAATTGCCAGGCGCATTGACCATCACAAACCAATTTTCACATCCTTCTGGGGCATCACTAGGGTCTTCTTTGCTTGTTATATTGATATAAACGGTAAGGTCATCGGCAAGACTTTTATCATCAAATATCTTCTTGAATTCCTCATTGTAGTCATTCGAAAACAGGATGTTGTGGAGGTCTAATTCTGGAAATTCCCTCTTAATTCCCCAATAGAAAATGATAGCTGAACTTGATCGTTCTTGTTGTAATATTTTCTGAGGCTGCTTCTCCTCTTTTAGTAGATGTTTATAGGTACTAAACACATCCATATTTGAAACAACCAGATCAGCGGTGTAGGTGGATTTTTGGGTAGTAACACCATGAGCTATCTTATTTTTAATATTGATGGATGTTACTGGTTCTTGCAAATGAAAATTTACACCAACGTCTTTTGCCAGTCTGTAAAGGCTCTGAGATATCTCATGCATACCGCCCTTTGGGTAAAAAGTGCCATAATGCATTTCCAAATGTGGTATCATGGACATTATGCCTGGCGTCTTATAGGGCGATGATCCGTTGTATGTGGCGTATCTGTTAAACAGCTGACGCAATTGAGGATCATCAAAATACTGTCCATTTACTTCATCTAAACTTTTATTGATATGAAGTTTATAGGCCTGAACTAGCGACTCTATAGTATTAAATGAGAGGTAGGTGCTCCATTTATGCAATGATTTTTTGAGAAATACATTTTCAGTTAAATCGTATTTCTCTTTATTTCTTGATAAGTATTTTACTAGAATTCTCCTTGGGGTACTAAAATTCTCTGCGGCCTTATTTATAAACTCATTCTGGTTGGCAGGGGCAGAAAACCTTTTTCCATCATCCCAAAAATAATTGCAAACCACATCCTTTTTAGAGTAGTCAAAATAGTCTTTTGGGTTTTTGTTGTGAAGTGAGAAAAGCTCATCTACTAAATGTGGCATGGTAAAAAG
>CAYGNU010000756.1:0-2097 GCA_964351175.1 uncultured Roseivirgaceae bacterium
ACATATGAAACCCGATATAACAATGAGCGCACCAATAAAAAGGGTCATCATCAGCACCATAAGCAAAACTATCAGTGTTCCAATGCTCATACCCATTTCCTCTTCGATCTAGTGGACCTGTCTTTTCACCCAATCCAATGAACCGTTCACCTTCTTGAAGTTTCTTGTAGGTTGTCACCTGATCGCCAATCTTAGAAGTTCCAAAAGAGTCGTCTGTGCTAATTATTTGTCCATCTAATCGCTTAAAGGTGAAACGGACAGGAGATCTAGAAACTTCTAATTTAATGAGAGAAGTTTTTAGAGTTATTAATTCATCCGATTCTTCAACATTGAATTCTGATTCATCAGGATGAGCGATGACGCTATATTTATTAGTATCCTCAAAATCATTAAAGCATATATGAACCCTGACTATTCCAGGGGCATAAACGTTAATATTAAAATTCCCATTGGTTGTTTCAGCTGTATATCCGGTGGGTGTAGTTTTTACTTTTAGTAGGGCTCCAAGGTCACTACTTAACTTGCTACTATAATTTCTTTTTGCTTTATCCATTAGTAATAATTCGATTTGATTAAGGATTAAAATGAATCCCTTCAAGCAAACCAAATTAATAATAACTTAACTGATTAAACACTTTGATCGTTAAAAAAAGACTGCAAACGTTTGAATTACAATTTGTGAACTGAGTGGTATTTCAATTAGATAAAAACGCCTTATTTACTAATTGTGGAACCCCTTACTATCAGATTGGTCTTGAGTACTTTCGTTTCAGGTTCAATAACCTCATCGTCTTTGGCTTCGATTTGCTTTATAAGTAATCTGGCCGCTTCTTGCCCCATTTCAAAACCAGGTTGGTTCACGGTAGTCATGGCAGGCTCAGTTAACCCCCCGAATCACCATTAGCCAAACCCCCCCATCGCACACTCATTCGGCAAATCTACACCCTTCTCTCTTGCTGCCATCATTGCTCCTAGTGCCACAATATCATTAATAGCAAAAAGTGCATCGGGAGGATTAGGCAAGTCTAATAGCTTTGTTGCAATAGTTTTGGCTACCATTTCATCTTCAGAAGTGAAGTCACCCATAACTAGTTCTTCTCTATAAGGAATATTATAATGTTCTAGCGCGGCTTTATATCCTGCAAGCCTGTTACGACTTATTCCTAAATTAGAAGGCCCTGATAGATGTGCAATATTTTTATTTCCCTGTTCTATAAGGTGTTCTGTAGCCTTAAAAGCACCATCAAAATCATCAACAATTACTTTACTACAATTGATTGCATCTGTTACCCTATCAAAAAGAACCAATGGCATTCCTCTTTCATGAATAGTATTAAAATGATCATATTTTATAGTTTCTCTTGATAAAGAGATGAGCATGCCATCAACTCTATTATTAAAAAGGGCCTTAGAATCTATAACTTCTCTTTCGTAAGACTCATTGGACTGAGAAACAATAACACTATATCCCTTATCATATGCAATGTCTTCAATGCCGCTGATTACGGTTGAAAAGAAAAAGTGTATTATTTCTGGAATGATTACCCCAATAGTGTTGGTTTTGCTCTGTCTTAAGCTGAGGGCAATAGAGTTCGGAGTATAATTTAATTTTTCAGCTAATTCATTGACTGCTTTTTTAGTGGCAGTACTTATGTCAGGGTGATCTTTTAAGGCTCTTGAAACAGTTGAAGGAGATATTCCTAATTCGCGCGCAATATCCTTTATTGTTATTTGGTTGTTCTTCATTATTTGATCTGCAAAATACGGTATGAATTAAGTACGCCAAGATAATAAAATTCATCGTGTAATTGGAGTAAATATTGAAATTGTGCAATAAGACAAAATGTTGATTGGAAAGTCGAACTGAAATTCAAGTAAAAAACGCACAATACTGCATCTTTTCGCACAAAGTGTTATATTCCATAGTCAATACAAACGTTTGCGTAAACGTTTGCGTAAAATTTTCAGTGAATAAGTGCTTTAAGAATTAGGAAATGCAAACGATTTCTTGCTATTATTGACATGGTATGTAATTAAAAATGTAATTATTAAACACTTTAAACTTAACTTAAAACATAACCTTATGAAGAAGTTTTT
>CAYGNU010000757.1:0-2092 GCA_964351175.1 uncultured Roseivirgaceae bacterium
CTATAAATGTTTTAAGATATTGATATTGTGCCCAAATATCTCCACTCTTGAAGTCCGTACTTGCCATTACACCGCCTGTAAATTTGTGATTTTCAAGCATATCATTCATCTCTACTTCTAGCAAAATACCAAATCCTCTCAATGGGTCTATTACGAATGATGTCAACAATTGATCTGCACTAAAGCGACTTTGATATGGAAAAGGTCCACTAATTTTCTTATCTGTTCTCGTTTGACGATACTGGGCTAAAAAAGAATCTTGCTTATCTTCTCTCAATAAATCCTCCTCAAATACATAATTATCTGTATCCAATATCTCTTCATTTTTTGTAGTGTCAATATCTGGGGTTGGTTCTTCAAAAGAATAATTATTAATATCAATAAGACCAGAGTCTAAGGGCAAACTTGAAATTGATTCAATAGAATCCCTTTTTGCTTGTTCGTGCTCCTGTTCCTTCTTTCTATTGGCAAGTCTCTGCTCAACTATCTGTTCAATAGTAAGCCCATCAGTCTTTTTGGCCTGTTTTCTAGCATTAAACTCTTTAGCCTGCATAACCTGCTGCCTTAGGGTTTGGGGAGTAAATATTTGCTGATTATAATTAAAATTAGGATCTAGATAAACAAAATCAGCCCCCTTATCGGAAGTTACAAATGCCAAAGAACTATTAGAAAAGTTGATGTCATAATTTCTAAGACTAGTAGAATAGTTGGTCACTTGTGAATAAATACCAGTGGAAACATCATAACTAAACAAATTTCGGATACCCTTCTGATCGCTTAAATAGAATATTCTATTAGAGCTAAGTGCCATCGGTTTTGTGTCCTTACTTATAGTATTAGTTACTCTATGAAGGACATTTTTGGTGGTGTCCAAATCAAAGAAAAACAAGTTATAGTTATTGGCTACATCGTCAATATTTCTTTCTTTAACATCTAGCGTATCTGAAACTCTATTAGATGCAAAGACAATGGTATTTGAATTAGGTACAAATGACGGGTCCAAATCATCAAATATGTCATTAGTTAACCTTTTCGTTCTGTCTCTTCTTGTACTCAATAAGTACAGGTCGTTTCTTCCTTCAACTACAGCACTTACAATACACAATCTTCCATTCTCAGAAAACTCCATACTTTTAACCTGCTCTAACCTTTCAAGTATTCTAGGTAACTTGCTATCTGTAGTAAAATCATACAAAACAAAATTAACCTTACCATATTTAGTGTAAATAAGTCCAAGTGTATTGTCATCTGCCCAGTCTACAATCGGCATTTCATAATCGATTTGCTGACCTATAACTTTATAGCCCCCAGAAATAACATTTGTTTCCTTATTTGTATTTAGATCTTTAATTTTAATATGATAGCGGCCATTGTCATTTACAGTGAATGCTACCCTGGTGGCATCAGGGCTTATTTTAATATTTTGATAAACAAGGTCGCGCCTATTCTTCGTACCTGTAATAGAAAGGTCTATTAGTGGATTTTCATAGTTCTGTTTTACCTGACGATCATTATCAATATAAAAATTCTGCCACTCCAACATCAACTGATCGAAGGACACCCCTAACGTTATGGCAAGACTTTTCTCCTCATTTCGGATAATTCTAGTATAATTTAAAACATTTGAAATATTGCTCTTACCATATTTATGTGCAATAAAATTCCATAAAGATTGACCGGCCAATGCGGCTTCTTTACCTGTTAATCTTGTGAATTTTCTAGCAGACCTTGTGTTCACCAACTCTCTGGCGTAATCATCCATTTCAATGCTCCAACCTTCTGCCACATATAAAGCAGCCCCAGCTATAAACCACTCAGGTAAATTTAATAGTACGGCACTTTGAAACATATCCTTAAGGCTACCCCCAAACATCATCTCATTCACCATTAGCGCTGACACCTTAGTCAATAATTCCTTTTTAAGCTCAGAAATACTTCCCGGATTAGCTACTTCAATGTAAGGTTTAACAAATTGGGTCTCCCCGCCTGGAGTAAAAGTACCTTCCCCAATACCAACATTACTTTGCTGCATATCGGAAATTGAATTGTAAAGAAATAATTTAGTTTTTGAATACGGGGGATAGCCGATAAT
>CAYGNU010000758.1:0-2078 GCA_964351175.1 uncultured Roseivirgaceae bacterium
CTATTTTGGCTTGATCTTCGTTAAAAAATCCTGGAGTCCATCCCAATTCTTTTTCTGTAACACAACCATCTAAAATACTCATGATCACAGGGGAACTCACGGCAATACCGAGCATCATTGAAGTTCGCTTTATTGCTTCTCTTCTATTCATCTATCTATAATGAGGGGTGATTTAATACAAGCCTAAAAGATACGAACATATACCTTTTGGTCAAAAAAGCTTAGATTCAAAGATTAGACAAATATGACAAAAGGTATGCTAAAAATGGGAATGGTCGGAGGTGGCCCTGGCTCAATGATTGGTGATATACATCGGTTAACTGCTGAAGCTACTAGCAAAACCAAGTTAATGTGTGGAGCCTTTAGTTCTGATCTCAATAAGAGTCGGCAGAAAGGAAACGAGTTAGGTCTGGATATGAATAGGGTTTATGCTAGTGTTGAAGAAATGATTGATAAAGAATTACAATTGCCCGAGGGTGAGAGAATGGATTTTATAGCTATCACTACACCAAATCACTTGCCTGTGGCTGCTGCTAATTTGGCGTTGAAGTCTGGGTTTCATGTAATGTGTGATAAACCACTTTCCATTAATTATCAGGAAGCACTCGAATTAAAAAAGGTAGTTGACCAATCTAAGAGGAAGTTTGGAATGACTTACACCTACCGAGGTTATGCAGGTATATTGAAGATTAAGGAATTGATTGAATCAGGGAGAATAGGAGGTATCAGAAAAATAAAGGTTGATTATACTCAGGGATGGTTAACGGAACTGATTGAAGATCAAGGCCAAAAACAAGCCAAATGGAGAACAGATCCTAAATTTTCAGGGCAGGGCGGCACCATAGCTGATATAGGCACGCATGCCTTTAATATGGCAGAATATCTGGCCGGATCTAAGGTGACTGAAATAGCAGCTGATGTTTCAATTTTAGTAAAGGGCAGAAAAATTGATGATGATGCTAATGTCTTATTAAGGTATGAAAATGGCATTAAGGGAATATTATCTGTAGGGCAAGCATGTGCTGGTGAACTGAACTCATTTATCGTTAAAATATATGGAAGCAAAGGAAGTCTTCATTGGACCAATGAGCATCCTAATATTATCGTTTTTAAAGGCCTAGAAAATACCGAAGAAATCTATATTGAAGAGTCAGTTGTTGATCTTCATGAAGCAATTAAACTATTGCCTGACGGGCATGATGAAAGCTTTCTGAAAGGATTTGCACACCTTTATAATCTGTTTTTAAAAAGTATTGAAGATGATACTAAAGCTGAAATTCCAAATATACAGGATGGTGTTAGAGGTATGTTATTCATAGAAAAAGCTCTTGAGTCCAGTAATAAAAATACTTTTGTAACGCTGTAAAAATCAGCAACTAGAGCAGTAGGCTTTTATCTATTTTACTTTTGAGTTTAATAGTAAACTTTGTGCCCATACCCAGCTCGCTGTCTACTTTGATAGAACCCCCTAAAGTCTCGACTTGGTTTTTGACTAAGTATAGACCCATGCCTTTTCCTTCAACATGGAAATAGAATCTTTTATAAAGACTAAATAATTTTTCACCATCCCGATCCATATCTATTCCAAGACCATTGTCAGCAAAGGTTAGAATGATATTGTCTTTTTTCTTTTCGGTTTTAATTTCAAGCTTGGCAATACGATCTTCATGCCTATATTTTATGGCATTGCTTATCAGGTTATAAAAGATGTTCTCGATGTAAAGTGGTAAGGAATAAATCTCACTTGCTCCGGAGAAGTCATCTGACAGAACTACCTGATTCTTGATGATCTCATGCCTTAATGTTTTTTTAACCTTGTTTAAGATTGTGTCAAACTTAACGGTTTCAAGGACCTTGCTTCCTGGATTTTGGATCAAAAGCACGTGACTCATGTCATCAATAACTTCATTTAATTCCTCTGAGGAGTTGATCATTAGTTTAATAACACCCTCTTTTTCTCTCTGATTTTCAGCTTTCTCAATCAAATAGCCAAGGCCTAATAGTCTGGCAATTGGAGCTCTGAGGTTATGAGAAATAATATAGGCAAACTGTTCCAGTTTATTATTTTGACTTATTAG
>CAYGNU010000759.1:0-2073 GCA_964351175.1 uncultured Roseivirgaceae bacterium
TCTAAGTATGGTGTGTCTCAGAATATGAAGTTCTCTTCTTTCGAACTTCATGCGGGATATTATAGGCCCAGTTTATATTCATATAATGAGTCATACTTTGCGGATTTTGAAGAAGGTAAATTTCAGGGCAATGCGATTTACGGCGGATCGTTGGCTTATAGGTTGATTGATGACTGGTACTTGAAAGGAAGTCTTGACTATTGGACCGAAAGTATAGTGACAGAGGAAATCACGATTTCTGATCAGCCAGTATTCGAAGGACTCAAGCTAAACCTAATTATGGCACAGCTGTCTGTGATATATGAAATATTCCTATCACGACATTTTTATCTGCACGGTGGTGCTGGTGGAATTATCAGTCGACTGTATAGTGATCACCAAAGAACAATTGGAGGGACAGAGACGTCATTCGAGGCTTCTAGCTATCCTATCATGGCGATTGGTTTTGGAAGTCTCAACTACACACTCGATGGTTACCTTGATATAGGGCTTGAAATACGAGTCATCTATGGGAGATCTAATCATTTTGTGGCCGACTTTCGAGAGTTGGCTATGTCGACTTCAGGTCCCGCAGCAGTGGTGCGCGTAGCTTATAATTTTCAAAATAGGTGGTTCCGAAGAAAGGCACATGGCGCATTTCGTAATCATGATTCAAGGGCGCTTTGAAAGGAATAAAATCGATATGTCTTAATTGGAATGATTAAACGTTTTGCTTCAACTCAATGTCCATCAGTAGGTGATTCACAGTAATTACCAATTAAGTGAATTACGTGTGTTTTAATTGTGCCTAACTAATAGGTTTACCGTACGGTAGAGATTTGAATTATGCATGGGTATAAATGAACACTTAGATATAAACCATGTACTAGTGTTTGACTATCTTAAGATAAGGTCTGGATCTATTTCTATAAATTGTGTTTTTATTATTATTAATATTAAATTACTAATGCGATGAGAGTTAAACTGGTGCTGCTTTTTTGTCTAATGATTTTTTTTAATGCATCCGCGCAGTACTCTAAATCGCCTGGTTATCACAAACGAGATGGTAAAATTGCAGCGATAGGTGTCCATGTAGGGTACTACCGTCCTATTGTATATTACTACAACAATATTTATCTGGAAAACGCTGACCTGCGATTAGACGGAGGGATAGCGTTTGGTGGAACCATTGATTATTACCTCAGTAATGGATTCTACCTCCGAGCAGGATTAGATGTCTCCGGCCAAACTCTTGAGGTTAATGATGTATTGTTCAGGGATGTTAGCCGGGATGATGAATTCAGTTTAAGGTCCATTCACGGATCCTTGGTCATCTATAAAGAAATGGATTTTAAGATCGGTCTTAAGCCTTACGTCGGTTTAGGGGTTGGTATTATGAGAGGTGAAGTAGATCATTCTATAAGCTACGAGGACTTAGATACTGCCTATGTGAATATTGGCTATCCAGGATATGGGATAGCTGTTGGTGGAGTCAATTATATGCTGACCGAAGCGATTGATTTAGGAATGGAATTGAGGTTGTATTGGCCTGCTCATCATGGTAGCTATAACACAGTTGATCTGGGTGGAGCACCTACCGTCTTATCTTATGCTGGCCCATCCGGATTTGTTAGACTAGCCTATAGATTTGATGCTTTCTCCAACAGAGATCGTCTTGATGTTAGGAGAAGACGAATGAAATCAGCGAGAAGGCGCTAGGACTCAAAAAATCCAACACTAGCACCAACCCAATCTTTGTCCTTATTGTATCTCACTCCGATCATCTCACCCTTGCTGAGACGTACCAGGTTATTCACAATGCGTGCTTGCGACTCACCTTTGTTCCACAACATCAGCATGCGCACTTCACATTTGACAGCTTCCCCGGGTGTTTGCACAATTGGTTCGTATTTTACCTTTTTCTGAAGTATGAAATTCTCTCTGTCCTCAATCTGATCGAGTTCTTCTGTTGTGACATTCAATTTCACGCCAGAGCCTGCAAATGAGTACAAGGGCTTCAGCACATAATCTTCCAGATTAGCCGGGTAGGTTTCGAGCTCATGTAAGTAGACGCTTTCAGGAACAAACTCACTT
>CAYGNU010000760.1:0-1428 GCA_964351175.1 uncultured Roseivirgaceae bacterium
CCTATGCATCCCGACTTTTTTACCTACTCGATCATCTACCAACATATGATCTTTCTAATGTCAGGACACAAAAAGTTCAAACATTAAGAAACAGAAAAAACTGGGTTGAAGAATATCTCAGCAGAGAAGATCAGAACATGGCATTTGAAACTCTACATAAGATATTAGGAATTACGCATTCTTAGATATCCTTCCACCAGGGAATCATCTCTCCTTTTTTGTCAATGGCTGTCTTGGCAAATTTCATTGCAAGTTGATTGATCATAGGTTTGTCTTTTTTATGCAATTTGTCGTATCTCTTTCGAATACTCTCAATCTCAGAATCTTCTACATTTCCTTTCCTATAGAGCTTTTGAAGTTCATAATGAATTGATAGATACTCATCTCCAATTTGCATGTGCTCATACTCAATTTTGGAATTGATTCCTGAATCCAGAACTAATAAAATTATAGATGCGAAAAGGGAAATTAATGCAAGACTTTTTATTAGCCATGAATATTCAATGTCCATCAAAGACATTATGGCAAAGGCTAGATTAATAAAAATTAATGACCTTCTAGACCACTTTCTTATGTCAGCAGATTTAAAGTGTCCCTTGGCTGAGTAAGCTGAGTTTTCTCCCCACTCTCTAATTATTTCCTTATTCATTGGAGAGGTGTTAGTGACTTTGTATTTAACTGATCAATCATTCTTGTTTACATTAGAACTGATCCTTTGGCTAAGATAGTTTGCAGGAACAAGCTTTTAAATAATAGTTATAATCATCCTACCCTATGCCATTTCATAAGGCAGGATGATAAATGTTATGCAACCATATATTCCACTCTTCCTTCGCTAATCAGTTTCTTGTTAGCTTCATCAATTGTCTCTGAATCCAGTTCTCTCAAGTATGCCATTGTTATCCCCACATTTTTATGTCCCATACTCTGGCTTATTATATCAGGAGAAACTCCAACTTGCCTGAGATTAGTAGCATAACTATGTCTTGCAACATAACTTGTAATTGGCTTCTGGATTCCAAGAATCCTTCCAATTTCCTTCAAATCTCTATTGTACTTTTTTAGAGTTTTAGCTTTTCTGTTCTCAATTTGAATTGGACTCATATTAGCACTTAAGAGCAAGGGAAATACGTATTGAGTTTCACTCATTTTTTCTTGATAGCTGTTTAGAATTTGTCTTGCAGGCTCTAATATTTCAATGCTGAAATGATGTTTTGTCTTTGATCTCTTATATGTAATCCTGTTATCCTCGATATTAGACCACATTAATTTCATCATATCATAGAAGTTCATTCCTCTTGCGTAATATGAAAACACGAAAAGCCTTTTTGATAAGGCCAATTCAGGATGTTTTGATTCATCAAAATTCTCAATCATTTTAACTTCATCTCTGGATAAGGCCTTTTTTACATTAGAGCTTCTAAGTTT
>CAYGNU010000760.1:1438-2071 GCA_964351175.1 uncultured Roseivirgaceae bacterium
GTTTAGAAATCTTATAGATTTTAAAAGGGTAGTGATGTTGTTGAACAATTCCCCTCTTAATTGCTTCGTTATAAAGAGCTCTAATTTCTCTCATTCTAACTGCTATTCCTCCGTCATTTGATCCAGTTGATCTTAAGTAAGTTTCATACTTGTCAAGCTTCTCAAAATCAATTTCTCTAAATGAAATATTAAGGTTTCTTTCAAACCTAAAAAAAGAATTCATAGTGTCTCTATATGCTCTGGCATTTCCTGTTCTACCTGACATATTCAAATCTTCAATCCTTCTAATCCAAAAGTCTTTGACTATAATCTCAGAGGCTTTTTGAAATCTGAATTTAGACTCAAATTGGTTCAAAGTGAAATCGATTTGTTCTGAAGTGAATTCATCAATGATCTTGTATGCTCTACTTTGCAGTTCAAGTAAAATTCTATTTCTCTTTACATATTCTGGATATGATCTTTTAAATCTTGAATTTGCCTCATCCCAATCTGATCTTTTACAGTGGAATGGTAATGAAATTAGCTTGGTCTTCCTGTCTTTAATTACTCTAAGTACAACAGGAAATAGTCCATCACTTCTTCTCTTATTTTTTAATAATATTTTTATGCTTATCATGTAATCTAACTTTATAA
>CAYGNU010000761.1:0-2069 GCA_964351175.1 uncultured Roseivirgaceae bacterium
TAGACCGAACCCTCTTTGAGGTTAGCTCCTCTGAACTTATTGTTCTAAGTACTTTTTCTGACTCAACCATAATTCACAACTACCGACTTGATAACAACCGAATTATTCTGAACGATTCAACTTCGGCATTGATCAAACATCTCTCTAAGGATAGTCTGCTTCTCGAATTTGATGAATGGATGCTTACTGTATTCTATCCCTTGAACGAATTTCCAATAATTCCAGAACTATCCAACGAAACATTGCTCAACAACACTTGGACTCTTGATTTTGGAGACTACTATGAGAACTGGAATTTTACAGAGATTAGATGGGAGATGTTCCCATCAGATGTTTCAAAGGTGGCCGTTCAACGTAAGGGAGATACAGAAAAATGGAATGTGACAGCATTCAAAGATTTTGTGTTGCTAACACTGACCATGGGACAATTCGATAATTTCATTTATCAAGTTGTTGGTATTGTGAATGATACTGCTCGCCTTAGACCAATTAACAAATGGCTAATTGAAGATGTAAATTTCATAAAGACACCTTCGCTACCATACGATCAACTTTTGATAATCAAGGAGAATCTAACATCTCGAATTTGGAATACTAAAGAGATTATCGAAAGCAGATCATCTGCACAAGCCATGATTGAATTAATGGAAGATGAAATTGACTCGGCTGATTTGGATCTTTACAGATTCACAGGGAGCTATGCTGCTTGGATGGATACTGTACTGATTTCTGAACGGCAGTTTAATGATAAACTGATTTCCTATGAATTCACTGATACTGGTAACTATTGCATTCTTCTTGCCAATGAAAAGTACTCCTGTGGAACTTGGGAACTGTTGAAGGATGGACGAACTATTAAGCTTGACAGGGGAACAGGTGTTGAAGACTACATAGAAATTATTGATGTAACTGTAGATCAGCTTATCATTTCCAACAGCAATAAATTCTCTATCGAACTCGAAAGCAACGACTACAATGTAATCTATTACACGATCAAACTGGAATAAAAGAGCATAACATACACTATCGGTTATGTGCCAAACTGCCTCTTTGCTAATTTCACCGGGACTTGCCCACGGAAGTGCACCTTCTGAACCTTCTTCTCTTCTGGAAAGGTCTGTGCTTCTGGATTTAGACTTGTGGAACGCAGTTTTTCATAGATACCGTTGTGCTTCTGGTGCACTTCCGCTAGATTAGTGCTTTCTGCCAACTGTGGGCACACAAACCGATAGTTGAGCGTTGTGAGTCATTAGTGCAACCTGAATGATGAGTAGAAAGAACTGGACAAATGATAAAATATTCCAACGACTTCTAGAGAACAAAACTCAAAGAACCTATTGGGATAACATAAGCGAACTCAGGAAACGGGTTAGTCAAGATGTCTATGATAGGTCAACAGTCCTAGCGAGATCAAATAATGACAATGAAAAGATAATTGGTATTGATGTTTTAGCACAATTAGGCTTTGACCCCAGACTAAACAAGTCTCAAACTGTTCAATTGTACTTCGAACTTCTTAAAAACCAACAATCTCCCAAAGTTCTATACAGTATACTACATGCAATTGGACACAACAATGAAGAATTAAATAGCACCCAAATTTCAAAGCTTACGGAATATAAAAACCATCAACATTCTAGCGTAAGATATAGTCTAGTTCACGCACTATCTGGCGTGGAAAGTAAATTGGCAATAGAAACTTTGATTGAACTTTCTAGAGATAAAAATACTGAAATTAGAGACTGGGCAACTTTTGCAATCGGCTCACAAATAGAAACTAATAACTCTGACATCATTGATGCTCTTTGGGAAAGAATACACGATGAAGATGAAAAGACTAGACATGAAGCAATTGCTGGATTGTCAAAGCGAAAGGATACACGAGTCAAAGAAATCCTCAAGAAGGAGCTGAAAGAAATTAATGACCATGGATCTTTGATTTTAGAGAGCATTGAAGATTATGGAGATAAAGACTTCATTCTGTTATTGGAACAGCAAATTGAGACGAACAAAAAAACGAATCGAGTAAGCAAAGAATGGCTTTTGGATAGCCTTGAGACATTGAAAAC
>CAYGNU010000762.1:0-2069 GCA_964351175.1 uncultured Roseivirgaceae bacterium
CAAGCTTATGCTACAGTGCATCATAATGGTAAATTTTACCGTGCAGAAGTTGATCTTACTAATGAAAAGGAACTAGCCTTTACTGAATTAAAAGGAATTCAAGCTACATGGCTAGGTAGTGAATTTTCTGCCTTGATTGATAAAGTGTTGGAGCATCCTGATTTTGCAAAGGGATTGAAGGATCGAGGTTATGACGACTTCACTTATTTGAATTGTTTTATTGGACCAAGGGCCAATTTTGGTGAGGAACAGTATAAAGGTAAGCGTGTAGGTATTTGTGAATGTAGTGACACCCGGTATGTGAAAAATCATTGGGTACGAGGAATTGAAGGACTATCGGCTTTAGTTGATTTAAATACAGGGGAAATATTGACTGTTGTTGAAGAAGGTGCAGTTCCCATGGCTACTTTAAGCTCTGATTATGACGATATGCCAGCTTCTAGCTTAAGAGAAGTTCCAGGACCGATTATGGTATCACAGCCTAACGGACCAGGATTTAGTTTAGATGGCTATGTGATAGAATGGCAAAAATGGAAGTTCCATGTTCGACCTGATCATCGTGTTGGGTTAATTATTTCTGCAGTTACCTATCAAGACGGAGCTAATGTTCGTCCAGTAATGTATCAAGGTAATTTGTCTGAAATATTTGTTCCATATATGGATGATAGTTTTTCATGGTCAGCAAGAAATTTTATTGATGCTGGAGAGTATACTGCAGGAGGTTTAGTAAAACCATTGTTTCCCGGACAGGATGCTCCAGACTATGCCCATTATATGGATGGCATATTTTCTAATGACAAGGGACGACCTTTGCCAGTTGACAATCTAGTAGCCATTTTTGAGCGTGAGGCAGGAGATCCATCTTGGAGACATAATGGTGAAGCAGGACGAGAGAGTAGGGTGAAAAGAGATTTGGTGGTAAGGGCAGCAGCGGTGCTGGGTAACTATGATTATGTCCTCGATTGGGTATTTCAACAAGATGGATCAATAAAAGTTTTAGCAGGTGCTACTGGTATTGCTGAGGCTAAAGTAGTGAAACAAAAGGATGCGGCTAGCCAGTCGGCAAGTGATCCAGGAGATAAGTATGGAAGATTTGTTGAGCAAAATATTGTAGCCGTTAATCATGATCATTATTTCAGTTATAGAATTGATCTGGATGTTGATGGACCTGTGAATCAACTGGAATTGAGCAGATTGCAAAGGAAAATGTTGCCTGAAGGTCATCCACGAAGAAGTGTATGGGTAAACAATCCTAAAATAGCTGAGCGCGAATCTGATGCTCAATTAAATATAGACTTGAACAAACCAACCTTATGGCGAGTGTTAAGTACTACCAAAAAGAATAAGGTAGGTTATCCGACTAGTTACCAGTTAATGCCTGGAAAAACAGCTAATACGTTGTTGTCTGAAGATGACTATCCAAGAAGGAGAGTAGGCTTTATCAATCATCATTTATGGGCAACGCCCTATAATGCAAAAGAGCTTTTTGCTGCAGGAGATTTCCCAACGTTAAGTGTTGAAGGGATGGGGCTCCCAGCATGGACAAGTGCCAACAGGTCCATTGATAAAAAAGATATTGTGCTTTGGTACACAATGGGCATGCATCATATGGTAAGAGCTGAGGACTGGCCAGTGATGCCAGTATTATGGCATTCTTTTGAAATTAGACCATTCGATTATTTTGATCAAAACCCTGCGTTGGACTTGCCTGAATAACAGGGATAGGCAGTTTAGTATAAAGAGTCGATTTGAGTTATTACTCAAATCGACTTTTGTTTTTAACCAATATTTTTACTCATCTAATTTTTCAAATTCAAAAGAAATTTCCATTTCAGAATTTGAAACCGAAGCGTTTATGTTTTGTCCGTTTTTCCAATATTTTATTTTATTCGGAAAATCAATTTCATTGTTTTCACAAGTAAACTCATAGTCATTATAGCTAGTTCCGATAAATGTAATTGATTCCAAATCTTCTGGAGCTTTTACAATCAAATTCCATTACTCATTTGATTTAATTAATTTGATTTTTTCTTGCTTGATGGTGTCACCCTTTTGCATAGTAAATCCAA
>CAYGNU010000763.1:0-2056 GCA_964351175.1 uncultured Roseivirgaceae bacterium
ATCAAATTCAGATTATTCACTTGATCCTGATTATGCAAATATTTTTGATCAGACTTCAACTTCTGATGAAATCATTTTCCAATTATTTTCTAGTATTCAAGACGGAAATGCATTAGGATTCTTTGCTCAGCCTCCAAGTAATGGTGGTCGTTATGATTATGCTCCAAGCCCTGCCCTATTGGCAGCAATGGATGCAAATGATTCAAGAGCAGATTTGATCGTGGCGAATCCTGATGCTGCAGGCTTTTTGGTTACCAATAAATATACGGATGTTGCGAATGGTACAGATCGTCCAGCTGTTTTGAGGCTTGCAGAGATGTATTTAATACGTGCTGAAGCTAACGGTAGTTTAGGAGATTTAAATACGGTGGCTGCTAGAGCAACTGGTAATCCAGCTTTTTATGCATCATATAATCAAGCAAACATGTTGCAAGAACGTATGTTTGAACTCGCTTTCGAGGGACATAGATGGCATGATATTGTTAGAACAGGTCAAGCTGATGCCATTTTAAGTGTATTGAAGCCTAACTCTTGGAATTCGACGGACGTTTTATTACCTATTCCACAAAGAGAATTGGATCAGAATGATGCTCTTACGTCTGATGATCAGAATCCAGGTTATTAATTAATAAAGGAAATTAACATGAAAAATATAAAATTTTTAAGTTTAATAGCTTTTGGAGTTATTATGATATTCGCTGGATCTTGCGATCAAGCGGAAGGAAGAGTAACTTTTGAAGGACCTTACTATGTGCAGTTTACAAGTTCTGCCGCATCCATCTCGGAAGAGCAGACATCATCCGTAATATCTGTACAAGTGAGTAATGTTGGGCCAACTCTAGATCAGGATATTACTGTGAATTATTCCACAGAGGGATCTACAGCTGAGTTAGACGTGGATTACGAGATCGTTGGTACTGCCGTAGCTGGAGAAATAATAATTCCAGCAGGTAAGCATTTCGGAACAGTGAAATTTAGAACAATAGACAATGGAGATGCTGATGGTGTGAAAACACTTAATTTGACTTTGTCTGGTGCATCTAATGGGTTGAGTGCAGGTAGTGGAGCTATTGGTGTCAACTATGCATTGACCATCACTGATGATGATTGTCCTTTGGACTTGTCAACATTCCCAGGATCATATGATCTTAATTTCACTCATACTGCGGGCTTTTTATGGGCAGCTGGATACCAAGAGGGTTTTGTGGCGACATTGAGTGCTACATCAACGGCGAATGTTTTCGATTGTGAAAACTTCTTTGGTATAGTTGATAGAGAAGCACTAGGTACATTAGGAAGTCCTTCATTAGGAGTCATTCCAATTGAAATTGATGAAGATGCAAAGACAGCTGCAGTATCTGCAGGAGCTCACTTCTTTTACTTAAGTGGAGGAACAGCTCAGAGAGATATTGTTGGAACTGGCTCTGGAGCAGTTGGAACTTGTGGGCCATCTTTTTCATTATCAGCTGATGTTGTTCGTACGGCAGATAGTTCCATTGGAACATCCATCACCGTTATGAATTTTACTAAAATTGATTAAGAATTAATTATTAAAATGATATGAAAAAAATAATAAATAAATTATTCTTAAAGCTGTCATTAGTTGCTGCTTTAGGAGTACTTATATCGTGTAGTAGTGATGATGGTGGGAGAGATATTGTAAATCAAAGAGATTTTTCAATAGCTGCCTACTTAACTGCTGGAAGTAATACACAAACTGGCTCATACAATTCAATTTATGATGCCTTAGTTAAAGCGGATCTCTTAGCTACACTAGAAAGTGGAGAGTTCACTTTATTGGCACCTTCTGATGCAGCTTTTGCTGCAGCGGGAGTTGACGTAAATGATGTTGATGCAGCTGACCTGGCGGTTATTTTAAATTACCATTTGATTTCATCAAGTGTAGATGATGATGCGCTTATTGGTAGAATTGCAACAGCTAATGGTGCAACCATAAGTTCAGCTCTTGTTGATGGTAAAATTTATGTAAATGGAGATGCAACTGCGACTAAGCATATAACATTGACAAATGGTATTGTTTATAATCTAGATGCAC
>CAYGNU010000764.1:0-2049 GCA_964351175.1 uncultured Roseivirgaceae bacterium
GTCGTTGCCAGCTTTTATTTTAAAACCCCCTCTATATCTTAGTGGGGGTTTTTTTGTACCCTGGATTTTCAGGATTTTGTACGATCTAAAATTATGGTATGTTCAATTAGGCACCAGCCGTAATACACAGTAAATTAGTTGAGTCAATATATTTTTTACTAATCTTAACCATATCATCCTCGTTGTAGTTTTTAATCTCATCTATATAATTATAGAAGTATTGGTAGGTCAAGTCTGAAAGGTGAATAATTTTAAATTTATCACTTAAGGATAGAGGAGAACTTAGATCAGATTGAAATGAACCTAAAAGATGATTTTTCACTAAATCTAATTCACCTTTAAATTTTATTCCATTCTGTAAATTGTCAATTTCTTTTTTGATTTCATCAATGGCTAATTCTTTATCTTTTCCGTTTACATCTGAACCGATAACAAAATAAGCATCATCATTAAAGCTTGCTATACTTGAATAGATTCCATATGTCAAACCTTTTTCTTCACGAATGTTAGACATTAGTCTTGATCCAAAGTAACCACCAAGCAAATGGTTGGTTATTAAAAGTTTATGGAAATCAGGGTGTGATTTCTTCAACGTTTTTTCACCAATTCGGATGGAAGTTTGTAGTGAATTTTCTAATAGGAAATGGGCTGATTTCTTTGCGTCTGTAGACTTGGAAATTGGATTTGGCTTCGTAATAACAGAAGAGTACTGAGCTGTGCCAAAGTAGTTATTAATTTCTGAATTTAGCTGTGAAGTAATGTTTCCATTGATAATAAATTCAATATTGTGTACATAATTTTGGTACGCAGTGAACAAGTCTTTTGAAGACAGTTTTTGCAAATGTTCTTCTTCTACAATTTTACCGTAAGGATGAGTTGATCCAAGTACAGATTGTCTAAATTTTTTACTCGCAATAACACTAGTTTTCCTATTTTGAGTTTTTAGACCTGATATTAAAATCTTTTTTTGTAATTCTATCTCAGTTTCTGGAAATTCAGGTAGATATATGATTTCATATATTAATGGTAGAAGAGAAGTAAGATGTTTTGTAAGTGAGTATAAGGTTATTGTACTATAGTCAAATGAAGAACTCACTTCTAAAAATGCCCCTTTTTGAGCTAACAGATTCGTTATCTGCTCTGTTGAATAGTTTTTAGTTCCTGATTGTAAGGTCTTACTAATTAAAAAACTAGTGCCTATTTTAGAATCTGTTTTCTGTCCGCCATTTCTAATAATGATTTCAAACTTTACAATAGGTTGTGTTGTACTATTAAATATGTGAACTGGAGTCCCATTGTCTAAATAGGATGTTTCTGCTTTGGGTATTACAATGTCCGGAAATTTGAAACGAACAGGAGGGTTTATCCTATCGAGCATATTAGTCAGTTACTGATTCTTCATCTCGACTGTTCTTATCAAAATTAAATAAAATCGAGAATCTTAAAGTTTCAGCTAAAGGGTGCTCTTGTTCACTCGGTACTAAGTAGGCGAAATCAATACCAAATACCTGATATCTAAACCCTAATCCCATGGTTAAATATTTTCTATTTCCCTTTTCATCGGATTCGAAGAAGTAACCAAGCCTTGCCGCGAAAGTATCATTATACCAATATTCAGCGCCTGATGATAATGTAATTTCTTTAAGTTCTTCAGAAGCACCACCTTCTGCATCTGTGAAAGATCCAAATATCCCACCTAGTAGGGTCTTATCGTTCTCACTATTATCGAATTGAGGACTAGGAACTAATAATTTATTTAAGTCCAGTGCAAATGTTATTTTGTTGTAAGGATCTAAGTTCGTAGTAAAGGCCGACCCCAACCTTAAGTTTGTAGGAATAAAATCCCTATTGTTTTCGTCACTATATGTCAATTTAGCTCCAATATTTGAAATGACAGCTCCCAATGCCAAATTAGAGTTGGCTCCACTTAATAATAAATCTTTTGAATAAAATACTGCTACATCTGCCGCAACACTACTGCCAGGCTTTGCGTCAGCACCGCTGGTTGGATTTGACGATGTGAAATTACCAGTCAAATTAGAATGAATA
>CAYGNU010000765.1:0-2049 GCA_964351175.1 uncultured Roseivirgaceae bacterium
GAATTGAGAATTACCGATGAGAACAAGATTTGGCGAATAGCCGACAGAACTGACCCGGATGCGGTAGTCATTCTCGAAGTATTTGAGAAAAAGACTAATAAGACCCCCAAACTGGTAATTGATAATTGTAGAAGTAGATTGAGGAACTATGACAATGAAAGCAACTAAGCGGAAAAAGCTGGAAGCGAAAGGCTGGAAAGTTGGTTCGGCTGGGGATTTCCTAAACCTGAGTCCTGAAGAAGTTTCATATGTCGAATTGAAGCTTGCTCTTAGCACTTCGCTCAAAGAGCGTAGAACTAAAGAAAAACTAAGCCAAGTTGAGGTCGCCAAAATTGCCAAAACCAGTCAATCCCGTGTTGCGAAAATGGAAGCGGGTGATCCCTCAGTTTCAATCGATCTCTTAATCAAATCACTTTTAGCGCTAGGCGCATCACCAAAAGATTTGGCTAAGGCTATTTCATAACTCTCAAGTGACATAACGCCTCAAACAGCGGCGCGAAGCGTCCGATTGGTTTGACTTGTTAAGTGGAATGCTCTCATAACGTATTAATTTTCTCTAAATTTAGTGTGTTAAAAACGAAATCAGGAACTGAATATGAGCTAGTAGTGGTCGGTGCGCATATTTTTCGTTCATTGGTTATGCTTACAAAGGATGTTTCTGCATATATTTCGTTAGACACTAAAGATTTTATTAGAATTTTATAGCTTCTTATACCTAAGGCTCTTGGAAGATCTGACGCTAAATTAATTGATGTTACCGAATAATTAGATTCGAGCTCGCTCACCGGTATGCGTTCATTAGGGTTGGTAGAGTAGATTCTAATATAAGGGAGAGTGGTTTCTTTAGAGTTATATGGTTTTCTTTCTTCAAATTCGTAGTGCCCATTCCTAACATAACTGATCAAGCTTCCACCGTAAGCCCCATGTTTTTGACCAGAAATATTTCTGAAATAACTTCCGGGCACATTATCTATAAATACCCCATTAATGTCAGTTACCGGGTTATATTGTTCTTCTTTAACTATAGAACACAGCTCAGAAAACTTTTGTTCACGCTCTAAAAATACATGATAAATACTACTCTCACCCTGCGAATAGTAAAGCCCGTAAAATATACTCAAAACTAGAATTGTTACTATTAGTGATGCCAATTTTGAAATGGCTGATATACGGGTTGTGTTTAATATTTCACCTAATAAAAGAGTGACAAAGGCTAATACCCATAAAAAATAACCAAGACCATAAGCAACTATAGATTCAAATGTTGGTGCTTCACTGACAACCAATTGTCCCTTGGTAAGAAAAGACAGAGAAAAAACGTGAGCCAAGAATGATAGAGAAATAACAATCTTCTGCTTTTTTGAAATAATAGCTATAAAAAAAATTGGGTTAGCTAGCCAAGAAAAATAGCCCGCTAGGACCCCTAGCCAACCCATCAATAATATGTTTACTTATTTCGTTGCTTTATATGTATCATTTGTATAAAAGGCATCAAATAGTAAGCAGGATAAAAATATAGCTATACTTAGATAACGGTGTGAGTTTTTGGTGATGATAAATTCCATTTTATTCCACTTAACACCCGTAGTAATAGGTGCGCGGAGCGCATCCTTTTTGACTTTATGGTTATGTGTCGCTAGCACGATAGCTCGTATTGGTGCTTTCTCATAATAGAAAGCCCAATGCGAAAAGAAACACAATGACGAGTGATGCATAGAAAAACCAATCCGAAAGCCTCACGTTAGAAAGTTTGAATTCTTGGGCCTTCTCCTTCAGGCTTTCGAGTTGAAGGCCATCAAGGCCATTACAATGCACACAATCAATTTCATCACGCGGAGTTAGCAATCCACACCTATCGAAGGTCCTATTGGGCTTCTGTGACATATAGGCATCAAGCTTCATGCCAAAACCTAGCACTCTATCCTCCTAGAGACATAAGGCCCTTAATAATGGGAAGCGCTTGCGCCTTCCCTTGATTGATTTGATTGTTATGTGTCGTCAAACTTTAGCCACCCCAAGATCAGAGCATATCTTAGCTGCAAGACGGTC
>CAYGNU010000766.1:0-2045 GCA_964351175.1 uncultured Roseivirgaceae bacterium
CAATGCGGCAGAGTTAAGTAAACTCGCAGTAAGCTTGCTAATAGCTCTGCTCGACGGTTTCAGATCTTATATCATTAAAATATGTAGAAGCGTCAAATTCAGTGATACGTCTTATTACGCTTATGCCAAAATAAGCCCTATCGTTTAATAGTATTTTAAACCTGCCCCCAAAGGTGTACTGGGTTCTATCGGTGAAATAATCATTGATATTTTTGTCATTGAAATTTTCAAACGGCTGAGTGGCAAAGTAGAAATACTTGTTTATTCCTACAGTTGGTGCAAATCGGAACTTAGCACCCATGTTTATATTATAGTCAAGAAATAGGCCATAATGGAATATATACCTTGGCCAAGCACCACTGTTAGGAGATCGAGTTATATACCTTTCATTATCCAGCCAGATATAGTTTCTGCCATCTCTCAGCCTCTGCGCGACGACTGGATCAGGCTCACGAAAAGTAGTGCGCAAAATCTGCTCACCAACCTGATAGACCTCAGGACCTCCTAGTATTCCAATTTGAAGTTTTTTATACTGGAACGATGCTCCTACACTATACCTGAAGGATGTGTTTACAGTCACTACATACTCCTGATTGACCAGTTTTGGATTAGACTCCTGTGGAAGGAATACCATACTACCGCTTCCGCTACCAAAACCCATGGAAGAAACGAACTGAACACCATAAATAAAATTGGGATGTCTCAGCTCACTTTTGGACTTAATGGCAACTACTGGAGGAGGAAGGTTAGGCGTGTTTTGTGCAAGGGTCTCCCCGAGACAGATAAAAAACAAGATAAACGCGAGAATAACTCGTGACATATAACAACTGTAGTTTAGGTGTAAGGAGGCTTTAAAGTCCATCAATAACATTGACAATTTTACTTACCCTTAACCCTTCAGAGGGTAAAAGGGAGTAAAGGTGAATTTTTCCGCTATAGTGATAACCTGACATAGCTTATCCTGATCAAATGGATTCTATGAACGTTATCATCTCGAATAGTGCTAGTATCAAAACCAATTCAACACAAAATTACCTCATCATTCTTTTTCATAATGTTAAAAATGATAGGCGGGAATCTTGTGTACTAGTAGGTTATTTTGATTGTATGATTAGGATTACAAAGGACAAAGGCCGCTTGCTCAAAGGAAGGTGGACCAAAATTATTCGTTGGATTCATACTAAAGGCGTAAGGCTCTTTTGGAATACCAATGAAGTTTGTGTCTAATAAGCCATTCTCATTCTTATCAAAAAAAGTACTTATGGCATACTTGCCGTAGGCCATGTCTTCAAAAAAGACAGTTGCTTCTCCGTTTTTGATTTGTGCTTCACGGCCTGCAAATATGTAGTCACTAAGGAAGTCATCCTTGCTGTTATATACAGCAAGGAGTACTTTGCCTCCTTCGACTGCTATACCATCTATTTTGACCGTCAATGAGGCTTTTTGAGCAAAAGCACCCAAAGAAACAATAAATAGTATGAAGCAAAAAAGTAGCTTCATGATGACAATGGTTTATTTATCAGTTTCTGATATTTTGTATTGCCCTAAGAATCTTTGAGCTTCTTCTAGATTTTGAAACTCAAAATCTTCTACTGATCCTGCGTTATCAAAGATTTCAACTTTGACCATTGTCACTTGTCGCTTAGTGATGATTGGACTTATCGTTGCGGCGGAATGACTTGTCGCGTATTCTCCATCTGCCTTGTGTCTAGGGATTATCATGGTCTTCCGCTTAATCCTTCCACAATAGGAGCATTTATAGTGCTTTAACGTTTCTCCGTCTTGTGTTTCACTAACGACACTAATGAGCTCTTCTCTCTCAAGCTTAAGGGTATATAAATTACACCTGTCACATTGCTCAGCACTGAGACGCCCTTGATATTTCTCGATTTTAGTGGTGCCATTTTGCTCATCAATCCACACATCATAATCCACCGAGAAAACGCTTTCCTCAGCTTGCATTTTTTCGTCGAGATATTCATCCTCTTCTTCTTCGCTGAGGAGCCTCATTTTATTGCCGGTTTCGGGATTGACCCTTGGAGTAT
>CAYGNU010000767.1:0-2038 GCA_964351175.1 uncultured Roseivirgaceae bacterium
GGTCAATTTTATGCCCCAGATCGTTGAGAAGCTGCACTTTAGATTCCAGTTGTTTGGTCATGTTAATCTTAATAGTTCCTTTCAATTCACATGAAGCTTCAAAACGTTGATCAACAATTTGAATATTCAGATCATTGACCATTCTCATTACTTCATTGGTATCATCATAACCATAATGAATTACAATATCATTTTGCACTTCTACTGATATCACAGTAGCATTATCTAAGGCCTCTTCTGCCGCTAATTTGTAAGCGTTAATTAAACCGCTCACACCCAGCTTTGTTCCTCCAAAATACCGAATGACTACCACCAAGGTATCAGTAAGTTCTTTTGAATTAATTTGGCCAAGAATTGGATCGCCTGCTGAATGATTTGGCTCACCGTCATCATTAGCTCTAAATGTTTTCCTATCTGCGCCTAGAACATAGGCATAGCAGTGATGTCGGGCATCATAATATTGTTTCCTTAATTCAGATAAAAAACCTTTAACCTCTTCTTCATTGGTAACATGAGTGGCTAGACCTATGAACTTACTCCCACGGTCTTTGAATAGTCCTTCACCCCCTTTAGCCAATGTTTTAAACTCAGTAATCATTCAAAAATTAATTTAAGCTCTTGGTATGAGATAAGTATAATAGCAGAAACAGCCAGAGTTAAGCCTAAAAGATTTATCCGCGATAATCTCTCTTTAAAAAATATCACAGATACCAATGAGGCAATTAATATTATCCCAACATTTAATAAGGGATAAAGCAAGGCACCATCATTTTTAAAGTGGGACAAACTTCTTAAAAGAAAATAAATAGAGAAATAGTTAACAACCCCTAAAACCACTCCCCAAATAACATTTTTTAAGACTATTCTATTACTACCCAACATAATAGATGTTAATCCAATTATTGCAGCCGAAGAAAAAATAACAATTGGAAAGACAGGCTCAGTTTCAGGACTTAAATATTTGAAATTGGTAAAGTTGATAGCAGAATCTATCAGCCCTCCAAGAAGAAAAACCGCCAGTGGCAACAATACAGCAATGCCTCTAACATGGACTGACCGTATTTTCTTTCCCTTTATAGAACTCAGCAGAATAGCGACAATCGCCATTGCCATACCTATATAATTCAGAACTGAGTATTGTTTGGAATGGATATTTAAAATAAAAAGACTTATTAGCACAGGTATAATCAGTGACATCTTCGATGCAATGGAAGAGACTGTCATACTGAAGATCTGGGTTGTTCTGGCCATCAAATAAAAGGTACCAATAAACACCGCCCCTAGCACCACTCCTATAATCACCCAATCTGTAGACCAGTTGATATGACTTAATGCCGATCTTTCCTGTAAGAATATAATACCTGTAGCTACACAAGTAACATAATTGAAAACAATCGCCTGAAAAGTATTGAGATTAAAAACTTTAAAAAGTCTGAAACAAACAAATATGCCAATATTGCTTAAAATACAGAGTAGTAGTGCTACCATTTGGATGACAAATCTAAATAAGTTGAGAAGACCTGTAACCTTCTTTGAAAAAAAAGGTCTTATACATGCAACCTCAGTAATAAGATTTGAGTCTTTTAGAAAAAATAACGAAATGAAAAAAATACTAATTCTCTCAACATTTATATTCAGCACACTAGTTGCCTTTTCTCAAGACTCAGAAGTAAGGAACGTAAGTTCATTTGACGGTATATCGTTAAGTTCATCAGGAACACTTTTTTTAACTATTGGTAGTGAGCAAAAGGTTGAACTTAGAGGCAAATCCAGTGTCATAGAAGACATCATCACTGAAGTTCGTGGCGGAACTTTGGTTATCAAGCAGAGAAGCTCCAGCGGATGGTTTAGTTGGTCAAGCAGCGAGGACTTTGATGTATATGTAACAGCTAAGTCAATTGAAGCACTTGATGTTTCGGGATCAGGAAGAATTTTTGGTAAAAGTAAGATTACGGCTAGTCAGTTGGATTTGGGTGTAAGTGGGTCCGGAAGAATGGAAATAGATGTTGACGCTTCAATGATCGAGGCTAATGTTTCA
>CAYGNU010000768.1:0-2014 GCA_964351175.1 uncultured Roseivirgaceae bacterium
GTGTGGCTCTGAAGCGGTGTCATAAATCATTCCTATATTTTATTAAAGGAAGTGAAAATTATAATAGATTAATAAAAATGGAAAGAAAAATCACTCCGGTTTTGCAAGGGTACGACAGATAACTATACATTTTTGCGCTGGTTATCAAGCTCAATAGAAGAAACAAGATTCAGCTTATTATTCCGTGAACTGCTTACATGTAAGAAATAGAGAATTTCGACATGGTTATTGTGTGGCACTACCGCGACCTACAAATTGAAGACCATTCTGCTTTACCTTATGTTGCTAGCACGGGACTCCCTGTATTACCAATCACCCAGAAAATTAATCTCCAAATCATGGCGATAGTCCTCTTCATTAATACTTTGAAATGGCTTTAGATTTACTGTGCCTGGAAGGTAAGCTAAACCTACAAGAGGGTCTCAAGGAGGGGCAAATCCACAGAAGTACGGTAACATCGCAAGAATGGAACTCGACATTTGGAACGTCGGATAGAGCTCCCTCGGTACGACGTAACCCAATTATATGGTGTTGATCCTTTGACCTGCGCGAAGCCAAAGCAGCCCCAATTCCCGAGCTTCCTCCAACGATTAGATATGATCCAGACATAAGCCTTTCTATTTAATAACAGAGTGATATCAACAAAAATACTTGAAAACTCAACAAAAAACCCTTAGTCTTAGATCTGTACTAGATTTTTCTATCTGGTTGAATGTAGAGTCTTTTTGATGAAAAAAAAAACTAAATACTTTACCTCTTTGATTTTGTGGTACCTTCCTGTCTTATGTGTCCAGATTATTTCAGGTAGAATAACAATTGGATCAATTGGTCCATGGTATAGAAACCTTAACAAAGGGTGCTGGACACCCCCTGCCTGGGTTTTTGGACCTGCGTGGACTTTACTTTACATCTTGATGACACTATCTGTATGGATGATATACCGTACAAAATCGACAAAAAGTCGTCATCGAATTGCCTTCTTCTTCTTCTTTTCTCAGCTTATAGCTAATGCACTTTGGTCATTTTTATTCTTTAAACTTCATATGCCAGGTTGGGCTCTTGTTGACTTAGGCTTATTAATTTTTCTTATAGTCATAACCTTTATTTACTTTTTTCGCATCCACCGATTAGCAGCCCTGTTACTATTGCCGTACCTTATGTGGACTATCTATGCATTTTCACTAAATGCAGCGATTTGGTGGTTAAACTAAATAATATTTGGAAAGATTTATAAGTGAAGTGAATGATAAGACACGAGAAAAAATCAAGTGTTCTGCATGAAGGATTTATGCACAGTAACAACAAAGCTCCTATAAAAAGCTCGCAAGAAACAAAATGTTTATAAAAGGTGGGAGAATATACAAAAAAACACTGATGCCAGTAAATTCTGAATTCCTATCTAACTGTCACGAGCGTGAAGGTGTTTTTACCCGTCTTTCACTTCCATGGGAACGGATTACATTGTTACAAAAAGACGTAGTTTGAAACCAGGTTCTGAAGTGCATTTTAAGCTAAAAAAAGGCCTCCTATCCCTCCTATAGGTAGTAAGGCACACAGAATATAAACCTCCAAATGCGTTTATAGATATACAAATTAAAGGCCCTTTTGCAATGAGGAGCCATCAGCATCAGAACTTAAAGAAGCTATTAAGCATACCTTCTGAAGAAATTTCTAAAACCCCTCATGACTGAAATATAAAAGAACTGACGAAATAGGTAGATAAAGAATTTAGAATTTCATATGAAAACACCTAATCTCTGCTCTGTTCTGTAACAGAAAGGGAAAGATGCGGGTATTTGAAAATATAACCACATGCTTTAATTTTTTTATTTGAAACAATGGCATTACTCCTACCAATAGAATCCAAATTGCGCTCCCAAACTGGTGGAGGAATTTTCAGTTCTGAAGAAATCTTTTGATAAAGCATTTGACGGCTCGGATGATCATCACCTACAAGATTATATATTCCATTTAGCCTATTATTCACGCAAAATTGAATCGCGTGTGTAATATC
>CAYGNU010000769.1:0-2006 GCA_964351175.1 uncultured Roseivirgaceae bacterium
ACAAACGAACTAAGAAACGCAGCAAGGGCAGAAGGTATAAGTAGTAGTAAGTACTGGGTAGTCAGCAAATAGTATTTGTAACTAGATTTGAAAAGAGGGTATTAGTATTCCATACGTCCCACTTCAATAATTGAATATAAGCAACGAGGGGTCTTTTCAGACCCCTCGTTGCTTTAATAGGGAAGCTGATTGTAATGCGTTACCCTTTATTCTTTATTATAAGAAAACCTTATTGGCTATTTTTTATTTCTTACCGTCTCCTTCTTCCTTCTTAACACCTTCTTCTTTAGGTTCTTCTTCAACCACAGGAACAAGAGTTTCTTCCTTCTGATAAACGATACTTATAGGAAAATCATTACCATGCACGAAACCTGTAGGGTACTGTGATTGTCCACCATATTGCTCACTCAATTCAGGAACTCTTTCATCCATGTAGATTTTAAGTTCGTTTACAGTGACCTTTTCATCACCAGAGTCAGCTGCGCCATCTAGTGCCTCTAGTAGAGCATAAGTAAATACCCCATGTTGAAGCACTTCAAATTCAGTTGCAAACTGCTGCGTTCCACTAGATGCTAACATTACCACTCCAGAGGCACGAGCTAATTGTACAATGGCTTTTTCTTCAGATGCTGCTGCTCTAACTCCCATTGTCTTAATGGCTCCACCAGAGTGACAGGCGTCCATTAATATTAACTGTTTTTGTGATTTTACCTGTGACAAGTAACCTTTTAATTCAGTAGCGGAAATCCCCTTCTCTTGCAGTTGTGCAGGATCTCCATAAAGCTTAGTAATATTGGTTGGCACTAGATAATATTCATTATCATTTTCCTCATCCAACGTACCATGTCCTGCATAATAGAAAAGAAATACATCTTCCGGCTTGGCTGTAGCAATAATTGACTCAAATCCTTTTATGATATTTTCTTTGGTGGCTTCCGTATCATAAATCTCTGTTTTCCTGATGGATCGGAACATTTTACTCCCTTTTTCAATTACTTTGTTAGTAAAAGATTTAGCATCAGGTTGCGCATAATTTAGATTATATGCCGAGTTTTTGTATTTGTTAATACCGACCGAGAGGATGTGCAAGTTGGTATTGGCTATAATATCACCAACATACTTCACTTGCATTTTATCACCTGCTGACTCAATTTTTTGGAAGTTTTTTACGATAATTTTAAAATCATTATTCCCATTGGTAAGATTGACCGTATAAGTTCGGTGAAATTGTTTGCCTTGAGTGCCTGTAGACTCAAACTCTTCATCAATAAGTATAAGCTTATTGTTCTGATAGATATTCACCTCTTTTACACCGCCACCACCATCGTAAATATCAGCCTCTAACTCTAAAGTCTTGCTTTCTGTCTCATATTTACCATCATGATAATCTAGCTGTTTAAATTCTCCAAAAGCTAAATTATTAATATTAAAAAAGGCCGCAGATGGTCTATTAAGTTTAGTTAAATCAAATATTTTTTCACCTTCTTCCTTCAAAATATCGATTACTCTCTTAGTCTGTACCATGCTCTTAACCATGGTTTCAGGTCTATAAAGAATATCAAAATACTGTTCTGCCGTATAGAATTCAGCTAGTTTATTAATGCCTTCATTGATATGCCATCCAAAATACTGCGCCCCATCTGAGCTGCAACTAAAATATCCATCTGGAGCCCAAACTATCCATTCTCCCTGATCGGAAACAAACATATTTGCAAAGGGAATAGTGGTAACGCCTAAGTTCGAATATACATCTTCAATGTCCTTGTAGGTTTTGTCACCAATTGACTTTAAATAGCCAATAAATTCTTGCCAGGCTTCTTCAGAGGCTTGATAGGTTAAGGAGTCCACTTCCAGCGAAGCGAAATACTCTTGCCAATCTTCAGCTTCAAATACATCTCTTAAACTAGGTAAGTCTCCTTTGTCATAAAGATTCCAAATCTTGATCGTTTGATCTTCACTACCAGAGGCCATATATTTACCATTTTTACTAACCGTTACAGTTCTTA
>CAYGNU010000770.1:0-2001 GCA_964351175.1 uncultured Roseivirgaceae bacterium
AACGCCCTCAGATTTGCGGTAAACCTTGGCAGTTTTGTTAACGGCAATAGGAATAAAATTCTTAATCGTACTAAATATCAGCAGTTTAATTTCCTTGCCTTTTTCAGCCGCTTTCCCTTTAGCAATTCTCATCCTAAGCTCAAGGATGTTCTCATTATTAGTGAATTTTACCAGATCAACTCCAAAGGTTTTTAGACCAGGTAGTAGGTTTGTCGTAAGTTCAGATTCTATACCTTCAAGGTTGGATTTTATTGTTTCAAACTGATCAATTGATCTTTCAAGGCCTTCAATCGCAACGGTTCTTGATTTATCTTCATCCTTTTCATCCACCAATACAGACAAAGCTGATGAAACATTAAAAGCTGCAACATCAACTATTTGGTCAAGGGCATCTTCAGCTTGTTGGATAAGCCCCATGGTATTGAACTTGACCACTTTGGTAACCTTTAGCAGTCTTGGAGCACATTCAAAGTTTATGAGCTCATTAGGTGATATAAAACTCACTTGAGAACTTCTACTAGGCGTTGTAAAATCACTACCTCTAATAATGGCTCTTTTAGTACTCACATTTTCAAGATCATCTACAATCTTAAACTCAATACTATTAACAATTTCAACTAATTCCTGATCCAAAATAAAGTCACTCGCCTTTGCTGTTAGACCCTTTAAGTCATTGTTAATTCTGCTCAATTGATCATTAAGAATAGCCTGAAGTTTGCCTCCATCACTTTTTATTTTATCAGCCGACAGCTCTAAAAAAGCCCTAATACTTTCAAGTTGTTTGAAAATATTAACATTGACAGCATTCCGTACTTTTGATTTAACCTCATAAAACTTATCAAAGCCATCAAATATCAGTTGATACAACTCAAGGTCAATTTCCCAATCATCAGTCAAGCCACTTACGGTATTTCTCCAACCTCTATTAGCAGAATTGTAATCCCTTAAAATTCTTTTTAGACGTTTATTTGTTCTTCTTTTTGAATACCTGCTTTTTGGAAATTCAATTGTGCCCGCTTTCGTAAAATGTTCTTCAAACTCATTCCATGCTTCACCTAAGGCATCATTGACAATTTTAGAAATTGAAGTTTTTGCCTCCTCAATAAAATCAAGAATCTTATCCAAACTTTCATTGACCTCCTGAATTTTGGCATCTGTATCTTCTCCATGAATATGATAAGAATATCTTTTATCAATAAGAATATCTTCTTGCCAAATAGCTAAACCTGTTGTGGTTACGGTTTTATAGTATTGATCGATAACATCTTTAATTGAAGACAGAAATTGTGCTCGAAGAAAGAATCGAACAAGATCTTGAATAAGAATGTCATGTTTCCAATACTGAATTGCTTTGGTTGGTTTCTTACGTATTTTTCTTATCCAATTACTGAATGTTTGAGGCCTTTTAGAAAACCAGTAATTAAACCTCTTAAAGGTCTTTAAGAATTTTAATTGCCAGTTATCATTTTCTTGTTTTTTAAATCGCTCTGCTAACTGCTCCTTAGTAATGAGCTCTGGCAATGAGCTTAAATAATTGTCAAAAGCATCATTAAAACTTTTGAATTCAGTATTGAGATCAGGTAGAATAGATTGGGTTAATGCAGTCGTTATTTGCATCATTTCTGACTTAAAGATTGAATACGCCTTTAAGTTCTTTTCATCGCTAGGTTCTTTTTTCTTTATGCGATCAAACTTTGACTTTGCTTGACTAATAAGCTCCTTTTGTTCCTCCAGCCTTTGATGTACAATCTTTATCAGATTATCTTCAATGATCTTCTTAACCGCGGTGTGATATGGCTTTAATTCTTTATTCATTTATTGAAAAATCACTCCCTTCCTATATGAATAAGTGCGTCTCCCATGTTTACTACCGGATAATTATTTATACCTATGACGACCCCGTCAACTGGAGACTTTACTGTCTTTTCAAACTGCCCATAAGGTCCAGTAATCAGCCCAATTACCTGATTTTTTTCTACCCTGCTGCCATTTCGTACACTT
>CAYGNU010000771.1:0-2001 GCA_964351175.1 uncultured Roseivirgaceae bacterium
GTATAATCTTAGGCTTACCAGATTTAGTAATAATACTGGAATTAACATATTGATTTTCAGATATATTACCGTTCACCAAATTCTCAAATACTTCTTTTAGCTCAGGTCTTTTCTTGGGTTCAATAAAATAATCGAACCAGTTTTTATTAATTATATCCTTCTCTTCATATTCTAAGACTTTACAACCTTCGTTATTAATGGCTTGAACTTGCCCATCCTTATCCAACTCTAAAAATAATGCCTTAGAAAGGTCAAAAAATAGCTTAGCTTTCTCCTCATGGCTCTTTATTTTCTTTTGGTTTAGCCAATCGTCTGTTTTATCTGAGATAGCGGCTATGACATAATTTCGTCCATTTTCTTCAAAAAAATTGAGCCCAATCTTTAACCATATAGATGATCCATCTTTTCTTTGCCCTTTAAATTCTTTGGACCTTCCCATTGAGCGCTTAGTAGGATTCAAAAAGAAATTTGCACTTAACTTTTCATGTTTACTTTTTGAATTAGTGGCTACTAATAGTTCAAGTGTCTGATCAAAAAGCTCGTCACTTGAATAGCCAAACATGCGCTCAATATTATGATTTAACCAAGCTATTTTTCCTTGGTCATCAACTATTAAAATGCCTTCTTCTATACATTGAAGAGCTTTTTCACACCAGTTAAAATTGACTAGCATAAGCGTCTATGTTTTACTGTTACAAGTTGCTCATTATCAGATAAAAACCTTCTGAGAATTGTCAACTCACTGCATGACCTGAGTCAGACAAATTAGCAAATCGTCAATTCGATTGCCGTTGACAAGCATCATTGGTCTGATTGATAGCAATCATCAGAAATAAAAGCGCTTTTGAAGAAATTTGTGATACAATAAAAGTCCAACTAAATAATACGATTATGACACTATTAATGAAACCTTCGTTACTGCCCAGAACCTCCACTTTCTTCAATGATTTTTTTGAAGATGGAGGCTTTCCTTCATTGAATCTGGGCACTGGAGTAAACCAATTACCATCAGCTAATGTCATAGAAAATGACAAAGCTTATGTCATTGAATTGGCGGCTCCTGGTATGAAAAAAAATGATTTTGAAGTGAATGTTGACAAAGGGTATCTAACCATCAACAGTGAAAAAGAAACTGAAACTGAAGACAAAGGTGATAATTACAGCCGTCAGGAGTTCAGTTACAATAAGTTTTCAAGATCATTCCTACTACCAGATTTAGTAGAGGTAGATAAAATTAAAGCTAAATATGAAGATGGTATTTTGAGACTTTCGATACCAAAAAAACCAGAGGCGGCAAAGCTTCATAAAAAGCTTATTGCTATTAACTAATTAATGTTGGCATAGAATGCCCTACAGAATCTCTAACGATAGAGGGTTCCCTTTGATTCCGTAGGGCTTCTTAACTTAAAAGGTTATTGTGACGCGGATTTTAAATACTAATTACCAATTCTGGTGATTTCTGATCTCACCTCGTTCAATACCACCACACATAGCACCAGCAATGAATTTAAAGAAGTTTCAATACAAATCTTAACACCGTTTAAAGAGTAGCACCTTCAACCTCATAATTACCTAAATGAGAGTTGATTTAAGTACTTATTCATAAGATTTAAGTACTTTCTACACGCTTCTTTAAGATTCTTATTGTCGGCATTTGCAGCATCCTTTAACCTTAAGGCATTTACCTTCGCCCTCACATTGGCACGATAAGCTTTGAAGTAAATAAATAAGTCTTGCTCTTCTTGACTATGAATAATGGAGCAAAGTTTGGTATAACTTACCATAAAATACTGGCTCAGCTCGCTATGACCAAATGCTTCCAAATCCATACAAAAAAAAGCCAACTCGCTTAAAATATCTATCTGCCGTAGGTGCGGGTTAAATTCAATGCAATCGAAAATAACAGGTTGCTCTAGCAAGAAAATATTTCTAGAATGCAAGTCGCCATGGCAATCTCTTATAAAACCATTTTCAGAGCGCTCTTTTAACAATCTCTTATTA
>CAYGNU010000772.1:0-2000 GCA_964351175.1 uncultured Roseivirgaceae bacterium
GAGAGGCGCACCGTGGGCTTATGGCTCACGGCCGTCTACTCGATTGGGGTTAGTTGTTACTTAACGGTTCTTTTGGAAATAGAAAGTTGGAGAATTAGATCAGAAGTGTGTCGTTCGCTGACGTCTGCTCCGGATAGTTGAGCGTCGATTTGTCTGTCAAAATGTTCTATAATTCCGATAAGCTTGTCAATAAGTTCATTGAGAAGAATTTTGTGTTCTCGAAATTCTTCTAGACGCCTATTTGGTCTAATAATCCCAGTAAACTCGATATCATTTATAGTGTCGTTACTCTTGTTGTACGGATCAACGCCGGTTGATTTTATCGAAGGTTTATTGGTTACTGTTCCAGAGTAGAGAACCGTGATAATTCCGTTAGTAGATTCAGGGGTTGGTTGTGAATACCATGATAGAGCTCCATAAACAGGAAGGTTATCCTTAGTTAATATTTGTGTTAGTCGTTCGTCTAGATGTTGGCTGGTATCTCGAAAGTCAATTACGTCCCGTACTCCGTCAAATAGAGGGTCGTCCAACTTGATTCCGAGTTGAGATTGAACAATTTTCAGAAATATCGAAGTGTGTTGGAAGATTGACCAAACATCTGAGAATATTAATGGAAAGGAAGGCTTTGAATTGCTGTCAGAGTATACAAAGTTGTAGAGGTTATCACGTAACCTAAGATATGATAGATCGCAAATATCTATGCTATATAATATAGCGTCGAAGATGGTTACTTGTTTAGGTAAGAGTACCTTCGGAGGTTTTCTGAAATATGAATTTGAGTTTATTATCACGTCCCTCCGGAAATTAAGCCCAACAACATTATAACAGGAGTATTCCTGTTATTAACCTTTCAAATATACCCCCATTGTGTCTAATGGACTAATCACATCACTGAGTTTTTTGCTGCTTACATGTGTATAAATCTCAGTGGTCTTGGCACTGGTATGACCCAAAAGATCCTGTATGTAGCGAAGGTTAGTTCCGCTTTCTAATAAATGCGTGGCAAAACTGTGTCGTAAAGTGTGAAGCTTCACTGGTTTGTCTATCCCTGCACGTTGTACGGATCGTTGCAATACCTTCCTTACGCTGCTTGCAGAATAGCGTGATCCATCTTGGCTTTCAAACAAGTAATATTTGGGAGAATATTCCATGTAGTATTGTCTTAATACCACCAACAATCGCTCGGATAAGACCGTATTACGATCTTTGTCCCCTTTTCCATTGGTAATACGGATTTGCATCCTATCTGAATCCACATCACCGATTTTAAGATTTAGCGCTTCGGATATTCGGAGACCAGCACTGTAGATCATCATTAGGATGGTCCGGTGTTTAAGGTTTGGCGTACATGCAAACAATCGCTGCACCTCCTCCATAGACATCACCAATGGAAGCCGTTGTTGCTTTTTGGGCCTTTGCAAAGCGTAGACCTGTCGATCCCAGCCCAATACATGCTCCAGATAGAACTTAATGGCGTTGATCGATTGGTTCTGATAGGAACGAGAGCACTCTTTTTCCACTACCAGTTGGCGTTGAAATAGCAATATGTCTGTTTCGGTGATTTGATGAAGCTTTTTGGGATACGTGTATTTCAAAAACTCTCGAAACATGTAACGATACGTGCGAAGGGTGGCATCACTGTATCGCATCATTTTTAGTTTGGCTTCTAGCATTCCAAGAGCAGCCTTATATGCATTAGCGGTTTGATCAACTGTTAATTCCATTTGGGATGTAAAATGGATAATTGTGAGAAAATGATTAGATTTATATCTGGATATATCCGTATATAGTCGGATATATCCGAATAAAAATCCCGGATATGTTTCAAACGAAAGTATGCTTGAATTGCAAGGAGGCGTTACATGGACGTGCTGATAAGAAATTCTGTAACGATCAATGCAGAGCTACTTATAATAATCAAAACAAGAGTTCACACGAAGAAGCGATTAAGAAGCTCAATGCACAGTTGAGACGGAACCGAACCATCTTAAAAACACTTT
>CAYGNU010000773.1:0-1985 GCA_964351175.1 uncultured Roseivirgaceae bacterium
TATTTTAACTTTTAGGTCAGCACTATCTTTGTCATTGACCAATTCATGTTTAACTGCAGGAATTGGATCTTGCCATATAAGTTCTTCTTTAGGCACTTCTTTTCCAAGATAAAGAGCAATAGGCCCCATGTCTCTGTGCGTTAATTTATACCACGCTCTAGCAAAAGCGTCAGCAAACTCTTCTGGGTTTTGATGAAAGTGTCTTGAGATAGGCTCATAAATAGGATCTACCTTCAAGGCCATATCAGCTGTTGTCATCATAAGTGCTTGAGTTCCGTTAGGGTCGCCAGCTTTTGGCGCCATTCGCGCTTTAGACGCAGCAGTTGGCGTCCATTGATTAGCACCAGCTGGACTTTTCGTCAGTTCCCATTCATATCCGAATAATACTTCGAAATAATCGTTATCCCATTGCGTTGGATTTGGTGTCCAAGCTCCTTCAATACCACTAGTAATCGTATCATCGCCATGCCCTGAACCAAAAGAGTTCTTCCAACCCATACTCTGCTCTGCAATAGAGGCACCAGCTGGCTCTCTACCAACATATTTAGATGGATCGGCAGCACCATGAGCTTTACCAAAAGTGTGCCCACCAGCTACAAGAGCTACAGTTTCTTTATCGTTCATTGCCATTCTTCCAAATGTTTCACGAATGTCAATGGCTGATTTCATCGGATCGGGATTTCCATTAGGGCCTTCTGGGTTAACGTATATCAATCCCATTTGAACGGCTCCTAAAGGATTTTCTAATTCACGGTCTCCAGTGTATCTTTTATCTCCAAGCCACTCTGTCTCTGCACCCCAGTAAATGTCTTCTTCTGGCTGCCACACATCTGCACGTCCGCCAGCAAAACCGAAAGTTTCAAAACCCATGGATTCTAAAGCGCAGTTACCTGCTAAAACCATAAGGTCGGCCCAAGATATTTTATTACCATATTTTTGCTTCAATGGCCAAAGTAATAATCGTGCCTTATCCAGGTTGCCATTATCTGGCCAGCTGTTAAGAGGTGCAAACCTCTGGGTACCTGATCCTGCTCCACCTCTACCATCTTGAATACGATAAGTGCCTGCACTATGCCATGCCATTCTGATAAAGAAAGGTCCATAGTGACCATAATCTGCTGGCCACCAATCTTGAGAGTCAGTCATCAAGTCGTAGAGGTCTTTTTTCAAAGCATCTAAATCAAGTTTCTTGAATTCCTCTGCATAGTTGAAGTCCTTACCTAAAGGATTTACAAGTTCTGAATGCTGTCTAAGAATATTCAATTTTAATTGGTTAGGCCACCAATCGCGGTTTGAGGTTCCTCCTCCCGCGCTAGAATTTAGCTCCCCTCCAAGAAAAGGGCATTTGCTTGCGTCATTGGTATCGTAGGCTGTACCATGTGGATTTGTATTATTTTCCATGTTATAATTAAGTTTTATTAATTGCTATTCAATGTAAAGATGCGATAATATTTATTTATAATTATTATTTACTCATTAGTCAAGCTTATGACTTTATGAACTTATCTTATGCCTTAATTTAACGAAATATGGGGCTTAAAAAAAGGTATTTCTACAGTCTTTATCCTATCATTATATAGATGGAAATTATACCATATTAAATGTTAGTTTTAACAACTATCGCTGTTGATTTTTTGTGATTAGAAATTAAAAATTTGGCTTTTTGTGAAAGTGTTGTTTTTAGGATTGCTCGTCCATAATTTCACACTTTATTCTGAAAGATTATAGCAAGTTTTAATTGCACAAGTCATCTTAATAACAAAGAGATTAACTAACGAGAAAATATTAATAAAATGGCAAACAATAACAATAAATCTATGCAGATGCGTATCATTCACAGATACCTGGGCTTTTTTTTAGCAGGTATTATGGCAGTTTATTCTCTAAGTGGGATAGTTCTAATATTTAGGGATACTGATTTCTTGAAACAAGAGCAAGTCATTACAAAAAGCAATGAACAGAATCTAGCTGGAGAAGAGATTGGT
>CAYGNU010000774.1:0-1977 GCA_964351175.1 uncultured Roseivirgaceae bacterium
CTTCAGCTGCAAACAACAAGACTACTCCAATCCAGACTTTAATGAATTTCACTCTACAAAATAAACTCGCTTAAGTCTTTATTCTTAACAAGTCCCTGCAGTTTTTCTCGTACCAATTCTCTGTTTACTACGATCTTAGCGTTAGGACCTATCTTATCGGGCACATCAAATAAAAATTCATTGAGCAGCTGGCTCATTACAGTATGAAGTCTACGTGCTCCAATATTTTCAACTTCGGTGTTAATATTAAAGGCTGTTTCTGCTAATTCCTCTAAGGCATCTTCTTGGAATGAAAGCTCAACATCTTCTGATGCAAGAAGCGCAATATACTGCTTGGTCAAAGCATTTTTTGGTTCCTTTAAAATATGGAAAAAATCATCCTTAGTTAGATTTTCTAATTCAACTCTGATAGGAAATCTACCTTGCAATTCTGGTATCAAATCAGATGGTTTTGCTACATGAAATGCCCCTGCCGCAATGAATAATATATGATCAGATTTTATAACACCATATTTTGTATTGATGGTACTGCCTTCTACTATTGGTAAAAGATCGCGTTGTACACCCTCACGACTTACATCAGCACCTCCTTTACCTCCACCACTTTTAGCGATTTTATCAATCTCATCAATAAAGATGATACCGGTATTTTCGGCTCTTTTTATGGCAAGGTCCTTCACCTCATCCATATCGATAAGTTTAGAAGACTCCTCCTCTATTAAAATGTTCCTTGCCTCTTCTATGGTTACTTTTCTCTTCTTACTTTTCTTTGGCATCATGTTACCAATCATTTCCTGAAGGTTGATCATCGATGATTCATCCATCATACCACCACCGATCATTCCTACACCGCCACCAGAAGGCTTCTGGACATTTATATCAATCTTACGATCTTCTAGCTCCCCATTTCTTATCTTCTCTCTAAATCTCTCTCTAGTGCGCTCATTTAGCTCCTGCTCTGTCTTAGGCTCCTTTTCATTTTGGGTGGTTGTAGCCATACTTCCATTTTGTCTCAATGGAGGAATAAGTGCATCTAAGATAATATCCTCTACTAGCTGTTCTGCACGCTGTTTCACCTCTTCCTTCTTCTCCGCCTTTACTAGATTCACAGACTGCTCTACGAGATCACGAACCATACTTTCGACATCACGACCTACATAGCCAACTTCCGTAAATTTAGAGGCTTCTACCTTTGTAAAAGGAGCATTAGCAAGTTTTGCAAGTCGTCTGGCAATTTCAGTTTTACCAACACCTGTAGCGCCAATCATTAAGATGTTATTGGGGACAATTTCGGCTTTCATGTCATCCTTGACATTCATCCTTCTCCACCTATTCCTCAAAGCAATAGCTACATTTCTTTTAGCATTATTCTGACCAATGATATATTTATCAAGTTCTTCGACAATCTGTCTAGGTGTTAGATAATGTTCCTTACTAATCATAATATTGATTTTGTACGTTTCAAAAATAAATTTGTGTTTGCAGTCACTCCAAAACTATTGGAACCCCCTGCTGCATGATATCCTCCCCTGCTGTAAGCAAACTCAAATGCTTTAACTCTAAACATTAAACCAAATGACAATCCTGCTCCTCCATTGGTATCATTAAGCTTTAACTCCTGTTTGATTAAATGGTTATAACCAAACCTTAAATTCACATTCTTACCAAGCAATAGTTCGGCTCCTATGTTCAAATGCCTTAATGCATTATCGAGGCTTCCTTTATCATCTAACACTTCGGTGCCATTTGGATCAAAATAACTTATATCTCCTTGCGTTAAATTATAACCCGTAAGAGAAAATCTAAAAGGCATATGCTCAGGTTTGAATGTTATACCCAATTGAATATCAAAAGGCAGTTGTGTGTCACTGGTTTCAGTATACTCACTCAAAACAAACCCAACATTCCTAAATGTTAAACCAGCTGTAAACTGTTTTTTTGGATGTTGAAATATTCCACCAATATCCATAGCAACAG
>CAYGNU010000775.1:0-1975 GCA_964351175.1 uncultured Roseivirgaceae bacterium
CTATCTGTGGTGTTTTTTATCACCTAAACAGGTGAGTTTTTGGTATAAATCGGGCTAAATGGCCAGTTGCGCCAGCTTTTGATGTGTTGCTGTGGCAGCCCATTACACTCTTCTTATCACTTTAGTGGTTCAATGAGGTCTGGTTTTAGGCTGGTCAAAGGATATTAAAGGTGAGTTGCGCTCTTCTTCTCCAAGAGAAGCATTATATCAACTGCGAGATGATGGATGCTTACATTACTGGAATAAACTGCTTGTAGTGCTCATACCTTTCGAAAATTTCTTCTACATAGTTAACGGGCTCATAGCCTCGTACATAACCATACTTGATCATGGGCATATTGAAATTGATAGGCGCACTTAATGCCAGCACCATGGGCTCCACATTTTCGTCCCATAGATTAGGGTTAAGGCCCCTGTGTTGTGCTAGTCGCTGTGCATCTTGTACATGGCCCAGTCCACAATTATAGGCTGCCAGCACAAACTTAATTCGGGTAACTGAATCAGGCACATCCGTCAGGTTTTTGGAAAGCCAGCTAAGGTACTCGGTGCCTCCTTTAATGTTTTGGGTGGGATTGGTAACATTGTTAATGTTCAATGATTTGGCAGTATTAGGCATCATTTGCATTAATCCTTCAGCACCAGCCCATGATCGAGCAGTTGGATCAAACCGTGATTCCTGATAGATCTGCGCGGCAAGCAAGCGCCAGTCCCAATTGATTTGTTTGGCATATTTCTTTAACAAATTATCGTATTCACTGATCTGTCTGTTCTCCAAGCTGTAAAAATCACTACTTCCCCTACTTCTGAAGTTGCGCTCATTCTTAAAATATTTGTTGTAAATAACATTGTAGTTGGTTTGCTTCCTTTCAGACAAAATCCACTGATTAACTGCTTTTCTAAAATTTGGTGATTTTTTGCGTGTAACCCAGGCGATCCGCTGCGAGAAAGAAATGGGTACATCTACTTTAAGGATGGGATGATAGGAGGCATTCATCAATGCCAAGTTTTCATCGGCAATGGTATATTTGACTTCCCCATCAGCCACCATCTTGATGATTTGATCAGTAGACAAGTGACTCTCTAAAGTATCCACATGAATGGTACCACCTATTTCGTTGGAAAGACTTCTTATCCGCTCAGAGTAGGCTGAATTTCTAAGTATAGAGACGGTATCATTGATCAACTCAATGGGGTCATGTATGAGCTGTCTTTGTAAATTACCCCAACTTAATTCACGATAATTATCGGGTTGTTTTTGTACGAGTACTTGTCGCGTTAGATAAAGGTACTCGGTGAAGTCAACCTCCCATTTTCGTTCGTTGGTTACCGTCATGCCATGGGCAATAAGGTCCACATCTCCCCTGTTCAATACTTCAAATTCGGTATCTAAATCTGTGGAAATGACCAACTCTAACTTTAAGTCAAGATGATCTGCCAACTGCTCTAAGAGTTCATACTCAAACCCCATGGGTTGGCCACGATAAATAAAGTAACTGGTGCTACTGTAGATGATTAAAGCTTTTAAAACGCCATCTTCTCTGATGTCTTCCAGGTCTCTGTCTACAGAGTTTTCAACAATCCAGTTGATGACGGTATCGGGTTTTTCAGAGGCTGAAAGGTTTGATAAAGACCTTTCAATTAGCCTGCGTTTTAGGTCGTCTTCGGAGTCGCAATCGCAATTGGTATTAGTTTGACAGGAGGAGAAAACTAGTGAGACTAGAAGTGCTAAGAAGGTGTAGTAAAAGGAATATCTGATGTTCTTCATCAAATATAAATCTAGTTTAAAATTGGTGATATTTCCAAATCATGCTTAATGCGCTGATCTGACAGCAGTAATGGGCTATTGCTTTTTGTTAATGAGGTTCTTTAGTGCCTTTCTTGCCGCTCGATCGACCAGCGTAAATAACCGATCGTTTTGGCCTTTATCTTTTTTGGGTTGGTGCCCTTTGACTTTAACAAAATCACAATCCATTTG
>CAYGNU010000776.1:0-1974 GCA_964351175.1 uncultured Roseivirgaceae bacterium
CTTATATCTATAGTCTGAAGCCAGGAGATGAAGTGACTATTTCTGGTCCATACGGAGAGTTCTTTGCCCGTGATACCAAAAAAGAAATGATTTTTGTTGGCGGTGGAGCTGGGATGGCGCCGATGCGCTCTCATATCTTTGATCAATTCAGAAGAATCAAGACAGATAGGAAAGTTACATTTTGGTATGGAGCTCGATCTAAACGTGAAATGTTCTATGTTGAAGACTTTGATATGATCCAAAGAGAAAATGAAAACTTTACTTGGCATTGTGCTCTATCAGATGCACTTCCTGAAGATGATTGGAATGGATATACTGGGTTTATTCATAATGTACTTTATGAAAATTATTTAAAAGATCATCCAAACCCAGAGGATTGTGAATATTATTTATGTGGTCCTCCTATAATGAATCAATGTGTGATTGATATGCTTCTTTCTCTTGGAGTAGAAAGAGAAGATATTATGCTTGATGATTTTGGCGGTTAATTCAAATGAAATATGTTTCTCATTTTTTTATAGTTATTCTATGCAGCTTGTTTCTAACAGGCTGCTTTAGCAATGATAATGTAGAGGTTACAGAAATTTCAGGTTCCACCATGGGAACAACATTTTCTGTTAAAATTGCTCAAAAACTCAAACCAGAACAGCTAAAAGAATTAAACCAAACAATCAATGGGATACTTGTTTCTATTAATTCTCAGATGTCGACTTATATTAGAACATCTGAACTCTCTCGCTTGAATCTCTATTCTGGTGAGTGGTTCACTCTCTCACCTGAGACATTTGAAGTTATTGAGTATGCAATGGAAGTCGCAGATAAAACTGCTGGTGCTTATGATGTAAGTGCAGGAGGGCTAGTTAATCTTTGGGGATTTGGGCCAAAGGGTAATAAGAAAGTTCCAACCGCAGCTGAAATTTATGAAGCGAAACAACATATTGGTTATAGGAATATAGAAATGAATAAAGAGATGAGACAAATTAAAAAATTCTTTTCTAAAACCTATATGGATTTATCTTCAATTGCCAAAGGTTACGCTGTTGATAGAGTTTCAAATTATCTATCAAATAGATGATATCAAAACCACTTAGTTGAAATTGGTGGTGAACTCATTACTAAGGGTAAAAAAGGTGAGAAGAATTGGTTGATTGGAATTGAAAGTCCGGTGAAAAATAAAAAAGAATTAGATATTATCATTGATACGAATAAAGAATTAGCTTTGGCCACTTCAGGAAATTATAGAAATTATTATGAAGAAGAAGGAAAAAGTTATTCACATACGATTGATCCTAGGACAGGTAAACCTGTGACACATAAATTATTATCAGTTTCTGTTTTATCCCAAACATGTATGAAGTCCGATGCTTGGGCCACTGCTTTAATGGTTTTAGGCCCTGAGAAGGGATTGGAAGCAGCTGAAAACGAAGGTTTAGCTGCCTACTTTATTTTTGAAGATGAAAGCGGTATGAAGTCAAATATGACGACAAAATTTAAAGAATTATTACCTTCAGAGAAAAAAGAATAATGAACCTAGAGCTCTTTTTATTAACTTTTATTATTGTGGCCGTTTTAATTGCTGGTATGGCAATTGGAGTTATTATTAGTAACAAAAGTATTAAAGGATCATGCGGCGGAATTGGTGCTCTTTTTGGTGACCCTGAAAGGCCGTGTGATTTTTGTGGCAAAAAAGATGAATGTCCAAATGAGAAAAAGAAAAATTGTGATGGAGTAGATTTTGTTTCTATAGAGTGACAAGATACGAACGAGCGTGTTTTTATCCACAATTTTATCAGTGAGAATAAAAAAAAATCAAAGTCAATAAATCATAAATTACCTAATAAAATCTTGCATTAACATGACAATGTATTGTCATATGTCACCTTCACCTCTTAGAATTTTAATACTTTTGTTAAAACAATTTTTGAAGAGGGGATGCTATGGCGCGTTTGAACGCACACTTAGGGAAGAGACAAT
>CAYGNU010000777.1:0-1974 GCA_964351175.1 uncultured Roseivirgaceae bacterium
ATTATACATATTAGATTGGATAATATATAGAAATCTAAACTTATTTGGGATAAATATAAATCAAATATTAAGAAAGGGAAGTAGTAATTGAATTCCGATAATTGGTTATCTCGGCTTATAAATTGGTGCCAAGAGTTTGAGCAAACCCTTGAGAAAAGCTCTGACCAACCATTGAGTAAAATAGCCTATCAAGAACTAAGTAAACTTGATTGGAGTCATGGTTTTGAGCATCAAGCTTTTATTAAGCAGCTTTTTAGTTTACCTCAAATTCCAAAGCAAGCAGGGGTTAAATCATCATTTGGAACCCCCCCCTTTACTATTTATTTTTCAGAGGAAAATAATTTTTATGTAGAGATTTATTTTTGGGAAAATGCCCATACCTCTATTCATGACCATGGATTTGAAGGGGCTTATCAAGTTATAAGTGGTTCATCGATAGAATCAAGATATGAATTTTCTGAGATTGTTGAAAAAAATAAAGATTGTTCATTTGGAGAGTTGCTCCCCAAGAGCTTAAGTTTATTAAAAGTAGGGGACACGCGAAAAATAGTTTTGGGAGAAAAATTTATTCACCGTGTTCTGCATCTGGAAAAGAAAACTGCGAGTTTAATAGTGAGAAGTATCAAAGGTAAATATATTCAAAAAAATTATTTTTTTAAATGCATGTCTTCTCCTTCTTGGCCAGAAGATAGGATTGTTCTTAAAATAAGGACTTTAAATTGGATGCTAGGTGCAGGTACTTTGCCTCCAAACTATTTTATAGAAGACCTTTTATTCTACAAAGAATTTTGGGAAACCCTCTTTTCATTTGAACATGCAAAAAAATTTTTAAAAAAACTTAGTATTTTAACATTCACTAAAGAGCAGCAGGTGAAAGTTTCTGATTCCATCTTTTTTAATTTAATATTTCGTCAACTTAAGAACGTTGAAGATAAAATCCTTCTTTCAACTTATGAATACTTTGAGCAAGACTCATGGGAGAGTTGGTTGGGAGATAATCTATCGCTTTCAGTAGAAGAGGCCAGATTTAAATTAAAATCAGGTATTGAGAAAACAGAAGAATATCAATATAAGGGGATAGGCCATATTAATTTTTTGAGAGACTTATTCTCATAATTTAATAAGCTTGTGGTAACCGAAAGTGATGCCGCGCATTGCTGCTCTTTTCATCTTACTCTTCCCTCACATTGTTCGATTTTTATTACTGGCAGTCAGTCAGTTTTTTGATTTGTATTAGGAGCAAAGATATAAGAAAAGCCATTTCTAGTATGGAATAATTACTTAGAATATGACTTCGCAATAAACATAGTTAATTCATTGATTGCTTTGCCATTTATTGCCGATTGTAACTATAATAGTTACAATGACTACGATTTCAAAAAATTTACTAATTATTACTACTCTTGCAAATGCAGAACTTAAAAGTAGATATCGAAATACTTGGGCCGGACTATTATGGGTAATTATCAATCCACTCGTTATGTTTGCAGTTCATTCATTAGTATTCAAATATATTCTTAAAATAAATATAGAGCATTACTTCGTCTTTCTTTTAGGTGGACTAATACCTTGGATTTTTATTAATTCAACATTAACAATGACTTGTTATTCTTTTATAACAAATAGGGAAGTACTACTTTCTTTTCAAATTAGTCCTTTAGCAATACTCGCAGCAAAGGTTATTGATAATTTTATTAATTTTATTATTCCTTTCCTCTGCCTTTTCTTAATACTGTCTTTCACTGAGACCTTCAACTTAATGGGAGTCATATTACTTCCATTAAGCATGATTCCATTAGCAAATGGAGTTTTCTTTCTGGCTTTATCAATGGCCACAATACAGGTTTATTTTAGAGATACTCAGTATATTTTAAATTTTGTATTAAGTATTTCTTATTTTCTTACTCCTATTTTTTATCCGGTAGAAATGGTTCCTTCTGGATTTAGGTTTCTTTTGAGTATTAATCCGTTTTA
>CAYGNU010000778.1:0-1973 GCA_964351175.1 uncultured Roseivirgaceae bacterium
TCCTTCGGTCTTAAATTTATTATTAAAAACTGTCAACCTATTTTAGGACGACTCACCTCCTCTGGAGGAAGTCCTGCCGCTCACATATTTGGTTCTACTAGGACTTACTTCCTCTTGTCTTTCTCTACGATCTCTAGTGGAAGAACTTCTTCTAGTTACATCATAGTATCGATCTCTTCTTGAGTAGGTATCACCTTTGGTGTTCCTTTGACTGTTATCATGATTATCGAAACCTTTTTTACCATTTTTATAGTGACCATATGCGTTTCCTTTTACTTGATGAGCGTGGCCATTATAATGTTTGTTATTTACATATACTACATGATTATGTCCGTAGTGATTATGCGAACCACACATATTCCTATTTGCGATGTAGTAATTATTGTGATAACCACAGTTTACACCACATACGTGGCTATATAATGGGTAATCCTGAAAAACAGTTCTTCTACTTACAAAGCCATCATTTCTTACGGTTACCTGAATGAATATATCACCTCTTTGCAACACCACATCGAAATAATCAATTCCAATTCTAGATACTCTTGAAGCGTGCACCATATCATAGCCATAATAATCATGACTGATAATGTTCTGAACCCTATTTGGTATTCCCCAACCTAATTCAAATCCATAAGATGTAGTAAAATGCTGAGCATTAACTCCAAGTGAAACCCCAGCAACTAATCCGATCAATATTAAAATCTTTTTCATGGCTCTACATTTTTGTTTCTGTAAAAGAAATATCCAATGATAGTGCCAAAAATTAAAAAATAGATTTAATTCATTGATAATTAGATGTTTAATAATCGGATTTAACTACTTTTAAAATAGTAATTTCTTGGTTGACCGACACTTTTATGAAATAGATACCATTAGACTGATTCGAAATGTCTATAGAGTGTAATCCATTTTGATCTGAATCTATCTTGGAATTGATTACATTACCAATTATGTCCATAACTTCAATTTGAATTTCAACAGCTTCCTTATTATTCGGCATTCTTAATTGAAGGATACCGCTAGTTGGATTAGGGTGAAGATTAACTTGTGTATTAATTTCATCAATAGAAAGCACTAAAGTTGATTCACTTTCTTCATTTGAGTAATCAGATTCACCACCAACATTATAGGCCTTAATACGGTAGAAGTAGACATTTGGATTGCCAAGTGTAATATCTTGGTAAGAAGTGGCCCCAGTTGATAAAGAATCTACAAGTTGGTAATTTGAATTATCCCCTGAAGATCTTTCGAGAACAAACCCATCTTCATCATTTGAATTATCAAGCCAAGTCAAATTGATTTGATTTAAAGAAATTAGTTCTAATTCAATGTTACTTGGTGCTTCTGGTGGTAGAGGAAGGGTCTCAATAATCAATGTTTCTGAATAACTAGACTCTTTTCCTTCAGCTATTGTTTTTATCCTGTAATTATAAATTGTCAAAGGTTCAAGTTGATCATCGATAAAAGTGGTTATATCTCCGCTAATTGAGACTAGAAATTCAAAGGAACCTGTTACTATAGCTCTTTCAAGAGTAAAACTATCTTTGGTGGTATTAATATCTTGCCAAGCTAAGGATATTGAAGAACTAGCTAATTCAGAAACTTCTAAATTAAAAGGAGCAAATGGGACGCTAATGACTTGAACTACGTTTGAATAATTTGAAGTATCATTATTAAGAATGGCGACAACTCTATAATAATAGTTGTTGTCTAATGATATTCCAGCATCTGAATATTCTGTTATATCTGTATTTACTTTTCCAATTTCCTCAAAAGATGTAATGTCGCCAACTGATCTCTGTATGCTAAATTCTTGTTCGTTATCGGAGTTATCGGTCCAAGAGAGATCTATGTCAGTGTCATTAACTATTTCAGCTTTTAGATTACTAGGGGGGTTAGGTTTTTGGTCAGAATTCTCACTGCAAATTTCTAATGACCAACTATTTAAAGATCCTCCGTCATCTGTAACT
>CAYGNU010000779.1:0-1969 GCA_964351175.1 uncultured Roseivirgaceae bacterium
TTCGCCCTTCTTAATGCCGAATCATCATAAATCTCAAGTATGTAAAGCCCCATCATACCAGTACTATCTAAGGTAACTCCATCAAATGATGCTTCAAGTAAAACGAATTGTCCATTGTCCACGCAATAGGTGACATTATTCAATTCATAATTGGTGATGAATGGATAAATAGGCTCATTAGGAATGGTATAATCTACAACCTGATCACAATCGGTATTTGTGTTGGTTACCATTACAGAGTAATCACCTGCAGCTACATTGGAAAGCACTACGGAAGTAGCTCCTGCGATAGCATTAGCTGGAGTTGCTCCTGATCCAGTGAACCATTGCACATCAAAGTGATCATTTTCATCAAACTGATCGTTGATTACAACCTCAATGCCTCCTTCATCTATACCAGCTCCACAGTCACCATCAGGAGTAATACTTACAAGAGTTACCAATGGATTTCTTACAGAATCTTTCACATTGATAATACCTGTTGCTGCAGTACAACCAGTTACATCATTTTGAGCAATGATGAAGTAGTTGTTAGCGGCAAGATTGGATATAGTAATGGATGTTGCCGCAGGTTGATTGAAAGGAGAACCAGCAACATCAAGACCAGTAGCTGATCCGATCAATACTGAAATATTAAAGTCACTTAAATCGCCTGTTGAAACATCAGAGTCCAAAATAGTAATTGTTCCACTTGTTGCATTGCAAAGCGTATCTGGCAATGTTCTAGCTTGTATGGCATCAATGGATAATGTTGGGATGTCGTCCATTGAACCTACATTGAATGTAGTATATGATGCACATCCAATGTTTGGAGTTGGTCCATTCTTAGATACAAACACAGTATAGTTACCAGTGCTTAATCCTGTTAATGAAAGAATATCAGCACCTACCGTTGCATCACCCACATTTGCGTTTCCAGAATTAGTGCCTGTCGCATTCGTTTCATCTGCAATAAAGTTATCATTCGCAGTTCCTGGAGCTGTTGTGAACGTTCCTCTGTACCATTCTACAGAATAGTTGGCGAGAGTTGCTAAAGATCCATCCTCGTCAATTGCTGCAGATAAAGTACCATCTCCAACAAATCCATCATTATCACAATACGTGTCTTCTGTTTTAGTTACTACGTTGACCACAGGATCAACTGAAACATCTTCTATGATGACGTCTACTTCAAGCGCAGTAGCAGGACAACCAGTGACCGTATTTTGTACCGTTACAGTGTACGTACCACCAGTTACACCAGTGATGCTGTTGTTAGTACCACCACCAGCGTCGGTAATAGTACCATCTGCAGGATCACTGAAAGGGACACCATCTTTTTCCCACGTGAAAGTATAATCCGATAGGGCATAAGCAGTATTGTCACCATCCTCAGAGATTGCATTGATAGTTACCACACCATTAGGTGAAGAACAGTTTTCGTTATCAGTCGCCGTGATATCTGCCTCAGCAATAGAGATGGCAGGATTATCATTGGTAATGGTGAAGGTTGCAAAATCCTCACATCCAAGATTAGGCGTAGTGCCATTGTCTTTGATGAAGAATACGGTGTACGTACCATCCGCTAATCCATCAAGGGTAAGAATGTCCCCATTGATAGCAGCCGATCCCGCATTAGCACCAGCGACCGATCCAAGATCATCCGCGATGAAGTCATCGTCGGCAGTACCTGGATTAACGTTAAGTGTACCTCTGTACCATTCTACGGAGTAGTCAGCAAGTGTAGCAGCAGCTCCATCTTCAGAAAGCGAGATGGTGATGTCACCGTCTCCATTGTTTCCAGCATTATCACAGAAAGTATCAGCGTTTTTAGTTACCACGTTGACCACAGGATCAACGGATACATCTTCGATGATGACGTCTACTTCAAGAGCAGTAGCAGGACAACCAGTGACATTGTTTTGTACTGTTACTGTGTACGTACCACCAGTTACACCAGTGATGCTGTTGTTAGTACCACCACCAGCGT
>CAYGNU010000780.1:0-1969 GCA_964351175.1 uncultured Roseivirgaceae bacterium
ACGATCTGTACAAGGACGGCCTGCAGCGGGCGAGTTTCCTGCCCTTCATCGACCTTCTGAAGACGAAGCTGGACGTGCTGCACCTGGATTCGCCGACTGATTACCGGCTGATCCGCCTCAAGAGCATCAAGATCTATCATGCTCCGCTAGGCCCGGCCGCCACCAAACAGCTGGAGAAGGCATTCCACGATTTGACCGAAGGGGCGCTGGTCGAACCGGACGAGATCGAGGTCCGCGGCCGCACCATCCCGGTTTCCCGGGCGGCGCGAGGCGTCGCCTGGATGACCTTCCAGGAACTTTGCGAAAAGCCGCGCGGGGCGGAGGATTTCATTGGTGTCGCGGGCCGCTATCATACCCTGGTGCTGAACGGCGTACCGAAACTGCACGAATCCAGGCGCAACGAGGCGAAGCGCTTCATGACGCTGATCGACGCCCTGTATGAACACAAGGTCAATATCGTGATGGCCGCCGAAGCGCCCCCGCAGGACATCTATCCCGCTGGACGGCACGCCTTTGAGTTCGAGCGCACGGTCTCCCGCCTCATGGAGATGCAATCCGCGGAATATATGGATGCCCCTCATCGTCTGAAGGCCGAGGCCGACGCGGCGCTGCTGGCGGCGGATCAGGACTGAGCGGCAGTTCCGTCGTCGCCTTCACGGACGACATCACCATGGTCGTCGTCATGTTCCACAGGGTGGGGATGCGCATCAGGCGGGCGTGGACGTTCTCCTCGTAATCCTCGATCGACCGGGCCGCCACCTTCAGAACATAGTCCTTTTCCCCCATCACCTTGTAACATTCGAGGATACGCGGAATCTGCCCGATCGTTTCCTCGAATGCTTCCTGAACCGACGGCGTCGGCGGGCGGACCTTGACCTCCACGAAGAGCAGAACCGGAAAGCCGAGCGCCTTGGCATCCAGCAAGGCCGTGCGCTTGGCGATGACGCCCGCCTCCTCCAACCGCCGGATCCGCCGCCAGCAGGGCGATTGACTCAATCCGACACGCTCCGCGATTTCTCCGGTCGATAGGGTTGCGTCTTTTTGAAGAAGTCCGAGGATCTTTCGATCCGTGGCATCGAGTTCAATCGCCATAACAAGTCTCAATAATCAATAATTGAGCATAAATTATTTAAGGAATTTCGATTTTACCAGCGCTTTCGCATACACATGCCGGGGGATCGCGATTAGTGTTGCCTTTCAACAGTATGCTGAGAAGGAATGACGGCGATGACGAAGCTGGCCGATTGGTTTGAAACCTCAAACGACGCCACCAAGATCCTGTTGCGCTTGGGGGCGCGGCCCGACGTCATTTCGCTCGCGGGCGGTTTGCCCGCCCCGGAACTTTTTCCCGGCGATGCGGTGGCCGATGCCTTCGGCCAGGTCGCCCGCAACAATGCCGCGATCTCCCTGCAATACGGGCCGTCCGAAGGGATCGAACCGCTGCGGACGTTGATCGCGCGGAAGATGGGGGAAGAGGGCGCACCCTCCGTCCGGCCGGAAAATGTGGTCATTACCACCGGCAGCCAACAGGGCCTGGCGCTGATCGGTCAGACCCTGCTCAACAAGGACGACCGCATCGCGCTCGACGAGCCGACTTTTCTGGGCGCGCTGGATGCCTGGCGCCCGTGCGAGCCCGGCTATACGGCCATCGACTGGTCCGGCAATACGCCGACCTTCAAACCGGCGGGCGATTCGGTTGACGATTCCGGGGTGATGCCGAAATTCGCCTATTGCCTGCCGAATTTCCGCAACCCGACGGGCGAGACCATGGCGCTGGAGCAACGCCGGGCGCTGGTCGCCGCGGCACAGCGCGACGACGTCATCGTCATCGAGGACAATCCCTACGGGGCCTTGCGGTACGAAGGCGTACAACCGGCTTCTCTGATCTCCCTTGCCGATACCGGGGCCGAAGGGCCCTATGACGGGCAGGTGATCTATACCGGAACCGTGTCCAAGACCCTGGCCCCGG
>CAYGNU010000781.1:0-1969 GCA_964351175.1 uncultured Roseivirgaceae bacterium
GCTCGTCAGGCTCATAACCTGAAGGTCGTTGGTTCAAATCCAACCCCCGCAACCACCGACAGTTGACACCCCGCAGCGACCGCAGCGGGGTGTTCGTGTATCTGGGTGCCGGCGTCGCTCAAAGCTAGGATTTGCGCGAGGTCACCGTACACTTCGGCGTCAAGGCCGGAGTCGTCGACCCGAGGTGTGAGAACAATCTTGTGGATCAAGCCCCGGATCGCTTCTGACGCTTCGCCGCGTAATGTGGGGTCATTCAGCGTGGCCGTAAGCTCGTCGATTTTACGAGCATATAACTCTGCTAGATTTGGGTGCGGTGCCACATTCGTATCCGGCGTGTTCGCCAGATCCCGTTCGAGCTCCACTTCAGTGGCGCGCAGCTCGGCAATACGCTCATTCATGTTGCTGTCGTAGAAGCCGTCCTCGATCGCGGTAAGGATACGGGCGATCTTACCTCTTGTTTCCTTAAGTCTCTGGGTAGCCACAGTCGATCGTGTCGAGCGCTCTGCCTTGAGGCGCCGGACCTCATCATGGAATGCTGCGATGAAGGTCTTGGTCAACTCCGGTGTCAGCAGGCGGTTCTTCAGGGCGGACAGGACGCGTTCCTCGATTTCACGGCGTAAGATCGTCGTGTGGTTGGAGCAGGTGCCCTTGGCCCGTCTTGTGGCGCAACCGTAGCGGTCCTGGGCGGTGATGGTATAGCCACCGCCGCATTTGCCGCACTTGAGCAAGCCGGACAGCAAGAAGATCCGCCGGTGTGCAACGTTCAACGCGTTCCCGGAGCTGTCGCGACCCATGGCGTGGCTAAGGGATTGTCTGCGAGTTCGCGTTCGCTCCCAGAGCGCGTCATCAATGATCCGCAGATGTGGAACATCAACGATTTCCCAAAGCTGTCGCGGGTTGGGGCGCGCAACCCGCTTTCCGGTCTGTGGGTTCTTCACGTAACTGCAGCGGTTCCACTCGATGCGACCGACATACAGGCTGTTGTTCAGGATGCCCGTCCCGCGTTCAGGTTGCCCCCGGATTGTAGTATCGGACCATGATCTTGTTCCGGGACCTTGAATGTTGTCGGCGTTCAGGTCTCGCGCGATGCGCCGGGGGCTGTCACCTGCGGCGTAGCGTTCGAAGATCCGATGAACCACGCTTGCTTCGGCTAGGTTAACGGCCCGGTCGCCCGCCCCATCCTCTTGCGCCGGCAGTACGTCATATCCGTAGGCTTTACCTCCTGGGACCTTGCCTTTGAGGGCTCGGCCCAATTGTCCGCGTTTGGTCTTTTCCCCGAGGTCCTTCACATAGTGCTGAGCCATCATCCCCATGATGGCGGTATGGATTGGTGTGACCTCGCCAACATTGACGGCATGGAGCTTGATCCCGAGAAAGCTAAGCCGATCGTGGAGGTCTGCCACATCAGCCAGACGCCGGCTCAGTCGATCCAACGACTCACAAAGGATTACGTCAAACGCATGCCGTTCAGCATCAGACAGCATGGATTGGTAGGACGGTCGTCCATGGGCTGAGCCGCCGCTGATGGCGTGATCTGTGTAGATTTGAACGATCGTCCAGCCTTCTTGCGTTGCCCGTCTGCGACAGATTTCAAGTTGGTCGTCGATGGAGGCTTCCCGCTGATTGTCGGAGGAATAGCGGGCGTAGATTGCAACGCGTGGGCTGTCAGGGCGTGTCATGGCCGGGCCTCTTGGCAGAGATTGCCTTCAAAACCTGATGATAGCTCGATGCAGCGGATATCGTGTTTGCCATGTTGTAGTGCGTTTCCGAGATCCGCAAATTGCTGTGACCAAGTGTGGGCATGATGATCCCAACGTGCTCGGGACTCTCTGTTGCAATCAGGGTTGCGATGATTGAGCGGAATGTATGCGCAGTAATCCGAATGCCCAGAGTGGCCTCGGTCTGATCGCCAATGCAGGCACTGAGCCATTGCGGGGCGACCGGACCTCCGTGGCTGTTTATCCAGAAT
>CAYGNU010000782.1:0-1968 GCA_964351175.1 uncultured Roseivirgaceae bacterium
CAACTATTCAGACTTGAGTTTATGTTATGGTGTAGAAAAGAAGCACCTCACCCAAAAGGAAGCAAATATTTTAAAGTTTTTGTGCAACAATAAGAATAGAGTAGTCAAGCGCGAAGAGATATTAGTAGAAGTGTGGGGCGAAGACGATTACTTTTTAGGAAGAAGTTTAGATGTTTTTATTTCGAAGCTTCGCAAATACTTATCGAAAGACGAACGAGTTAATATTTTTAATAGACATGGTGTGGGTTTTGAGTTTATCATTGAAGGCGAATGATTTAAATATTAATTCATAAATTACAGTCACCAATTAAAAGTTGAATCATTTAATAAGAATTTAATGAAATTAGAAAGACTCACACCGAATTTGATGGTTGAAGATATAAGTCAAACCATTAACTATTACCATGGCGTTTTAGCCTTTGACACCGTTGATACCGTTCCTGAAAGTGGGGATGAATTAGTTTGGGCACGTATGAAAAAAGGTGATGTTGAGATTATGTTCCAAGAAGAGGATAATCTAAAAAATGAATTACCTGAAATTAGACATGAGAAAATTGGAGGTGGAACAACACTTTTTATACAAATGTCAGGTATTCAAGAGTATTATGATTACCTCTATTCTTCAGCAGATATCGTTGTTCAGTTAAAAGAGACATTCTATGGTATGAAGGAATTTACCATTAGAGATATCAATGGTTATTATTTAACATTTGCTGAACCGATAGTAAAATAGAAATTGCTAAAAATATTCTAAATTACTAATTATATTAGTAATTTAGAATATGAATGATCTGCTTAAAGGGAGAGGTACACAGTCTAGCGTTAGTAATGATTTTCTAAAATCAGAAATAGTTACTGATAACATAGAAGGTATTGATGAAGGAATATTGCTTGAACGACCCCAAACAGAGCTTTTCTACGAAACACCTAACAAAGTTGTAAATAAGGTAACCAGCCCTGATGTGGGCATGGAATACTCACTTAATCCCTATCAAGGGTGTGAGCATGGTTGTATCTATTGCTATGCTCGCAAAACTCATGAATACTGGGGCTTTAATTTAGGGCTTGATTTCGAAACCAAAATTGTGGTTAAACGGAATGCCCCTGAATTATTGGAAAAACATTTACTGCAGTCGTCTTGGAAAGCAAAACCAATCATCTTATCTGGAAATACAGACTGCTATCAGCCCATTGAAAAGAAGCTGAAAATCACGCGCTCTCTTCTAAGTGTATTTGAGAAATATCAACACCCTGTAGGTATAATCACCAAGAACGCCTTGGTGACTAGAGATATTGATATTCTTGGAGCGTTGGCAGAAAAAGGCTTGGCCAAAGTAGTAATTTCGATTACCACTTTAGATGAGAAGTTGCGCCAGGTGATGGAACCTCGGACAGCAAGTACAGCAAAAAGATTGCAAACGGTGAAGGATCTAACCAACGCAGGTATTCCAGTGACAGTTATGGTAGCACCAATTATCCCCGGACTTAACCATCATGAAATACCGAAAATTATGGAGGCTGCGGCAGATCACGGAGCGCTTGGGGCAGGCTATACTACAGTAAGACTTAATGGGAAAATAGCGAATATCTTTGAAGAATGGCTTCAAGCTCATTATCCTGATAGAAAAGATAAAGTGATGAATCAGATCAAGGAGTTGGATGATGGACATGCGAATGACAGTGAGTTTGGAAGGAGAATGCGCGGTGAAGGAAATATAGCGCTGGCCATTCAAAAGTTATTCGCCATCTCAAAAGGCAAGTATTTTAAAGATCGTAAATCACCACCATGGAATTTAAATGCATTTAGAAGAGGAGGCAACTACACTTTATTTTAGATTTTGTTTTGTTATCACATACAAGGGCTGTTTAAAACCATTAATCCGCCTTTTGTCTTTCTTACGTCATATATAAGTGAAACATTATAACTTAATAGAAGTTAGATGATATGAAACCTAAAAAGACATAATA
>CAYGNU010000783.1:0-1960 GCA_964351175.1 uncultured Roseivirgaceae bacterium
GTATTGGTAAGTCATCATTTTCACTGTCGTACCAGAGTATTGGTTTAAGATTATTGTCCGATAAAGAAATGATATGCCGCATTGTAGGATATAACAATTTAAAAGTAGGGATACTAATATCCACTGAACCGTAGGCATCTCTCCTTCCAAAATTTTTATGAGAAAACAATACTTTCAAATCCGGTCTTACATATTCCTTCTGATTGTCTTCTATTGTGCCTAAATCCGGTAATACCATAACACTATCTTTAGCTATTTCAATTGAATGAAAATAATTACTAATGAGCGCTAAATAGCCTGATTTATCTATGATAACCGTGTCTCCAGGAACTAGCTTATCAAATAGAGTGACTTCATGATTGTGTTTTTTAGCATTATCCGCCACCAGCACCTGATATACTAGTGGTGGCTGACCAAAGGTTGTGAAATAGGAAAAATACAAGTAAACGGCTATGAATTTTGTTAAGTAGCTCATAGTCAATAATTAAAATAATAGGTAAATTAGTAAATAGGACACACTCATCCATCTCTATGATAAAAATTGTCTCCTTTTGTTTACTCGTTATTATTTCAATAATGCCCACTGATCAATTGTTTTCTCAGCATTGTATTACAATGGATGGCTATCAAAAATCCACGTTATATCTCTGTGAAAATGAGGGTAAATACGAGTTACGAGATAATGAAAGAACAATTGTTCCAGCCAATTATGACTTAGTTCTACCCTCTTTGTTAGCAGAATTTTCCTTTATTGTACATGGTGAAAAGCTAGGTGTCTTTGACAATATCAAACAAAAGGAAATCGTATTCGAAAACGAATATGACGAGGTACAACTCTACCCTGGTAAGAATGGAGAATATTATATTTATTTTATAAAAAAAGATACCTACAATGCGGGTAGCAGACTTATTTACAAACTCATAAGAGAGGAAGATAATAGCATTACCTATACTGAAGTTGAACAAGTAGACTTAAAAGTGGCTCTTCAAGGATTTTATCAAAATGGTATATCACGAATAGATGCTAAGCATTATGTGCATCATTTCAGTAATGTAAATTGGGACAAACAATATGGTGGTGAATATGGAGAAGAAAGTGTTCAATATTTGTTTCAGGATTTGGTACAGCTATCTGGTATCTTTTCTTTAGCAGATCGTGATTTTGTTGTTGATCCAACATACGCTTATATAGAATTGCCCGAGGTCGGTAATATTGAAAACCCAATGTTCACCGATTATATCCTAGTAACTAGGGTATTAGGGTCTCAGTCATTTGACTCTAACGGAGAAACACCTGTAATTATTCCAATAAATACGTATCGATATGGATTATATAGCAAAAACTATAAGCGCCTTATAGACCATCAAAACCGTACACCAAGATATATTGTTAATGGTGGTTTTTATGTAATTGATTCAGAAGGCGATATTGTTTCTATGACTGCTTTTAACTCAAATGGAGAGGAGATTTGTACTTTAAAGGACTTTCCTACAGGTGTAGACATGGCAACAATTGTGGGCAATAAAATATATGTAGGCATCCCTGGACAGACAGATGTTGAGGTTGAAATGAATGTACTTACATTTAAAATATATCTCCTCAATGGTGAATATGTAGCATCAGAGAAATTTCGTTTTGAGTACACACTCGATAGCCCTAATATTGCTATGGTTGCCGTCACAACCTCACCCACCGATTACGACTTGATTTATGGCATTTATGATTTAGAAAACAGTAAGTACTTAGTCTTACCAGAATATCATTTAATAGACAAGCATTATTTTGATGATGATTATTCTAAATGCCCAAGTGGTATTCCGTGCGATTATTACTATGCATGCCAAAATGATGGTGATGTAGTGTATTACAGTAGCCAGTTCAAACCTTTTGTATTTGATTGAATATGAAACAAAGACTAAGTATTCGGATCCTGTTATTTTTTTTCAGCATATGTTGTTG
>CAYGNU010000784.1:0-1958 GCA_964351175.1 uncultured Roseivirgaceae bacterium
ATTTAATCCTCTATTATATGAGATTACCGTTACTTCTAGGCTACAAAGCTACCGAAGAAATGAGGGTGAGCCTTGGGCCAGAGATAGGATATTTGATATCAGCCACTTCTAAATTTGGCCCTGATAAGATAGATGTTAATGACAAGTGGGATAATAAAATAGATATTGGGATAGCTGCCGGTCTAGATTATACGCTAACAGAAAAAATATTTACTGGAATCAGATATACTCATGGATTTTCATCTGTTGTTAGGAATGCCTCTATAAGTGATATAAATGGCAACTCAACGGGAGAACGAGCTAAATTTCAAAATAGAAGTCTTCAGCTAACAGTGGGATATCTCTTAAAGTAGCTCATTATTTTTCATTAATCTTATCAATGACTTTTCTAATCTCTGCTATATCAGAAGTGTAAATTACATTTTCTGGAATGTCTTTGGAGCCATTCATATTAACTGGGCTTGGTTTAGCCATACTTTGAATTGGCTTCTTTCCAGACATATGAAACTCTTTACAACCGAATGATAGTAGTTCTGAAATATTGGAATCATTAATTCCACCACCGGGCATAATAATAATTCGCCCAGCAGCAGCTTCTTGAATTTGCTTTAGCATGGCAATACCTTCAATGGCACTATTCTGCTGTCCAGAGGTAAGTATTCTTACCGCCCCACATTCTATTATATCTTCCAATGCCCCTAATGGATCATTAGCGATATCAAAGGCGCGATGAAACGTAAAAGGAAGTGGCATAGAGAGTTCAACTAGGGCCTTTGTTCTTTCTTTATCAACAGTGCCATCAGCCATTAAAACACCAGAAACAATGCCGTCCACCCCTAAGTTTTTAGCAATACTTATATCCTCTTTAATAGTTTCAAACTCCAAATCAGAATAAACAAAATCGCCTCCTCTAGGTCTTATCAAAGCATAAATAGGAATATTGGTCTTTGACTTTGCTACTTTGATGGTAGCAGCACTTGGTGTTGTTCCGCCCTCCCACAGGTTATCACACAACTCAACTCTGTCGGCACCAGCCAGCTCAGCATTGATCACTGACTGAACAGAATTAGCACATATTTCAACTTGATAGGCCATCAGGTTTAGTTGTTAATGTAGTAAAATGACTTACCAAGAACGATCATATTTTGTATCCACCATTACGCCAGTTTTTTCTTTATTGGTTAAAGCATAATTGAAGCCATTGTACACACTATAACCACCATATTTACCGTCCTTGCGAAGAGCTAAAAATCCTACTTGTAGTCCTTCCATATTTTCGTGCTTAGCGATGATGCGATCCACCGCCAATTTACAGGCCTCTTCCGGGTCATGTCCTTGGCGCATCAGCTCCACTACCAAATGACTTCCCGCTACGCGGATAACTGCTTCACCCAAACCTGTAGCACAGGCTGCGCCTATCTCATTATCAACAAATAATCCAGAGCCAATAATAGGAGAATCACCTACCCTGCCATGAAGTTTATAAGCTGCCCCACTAGTAGTACACGATCCCGATAAATTGCCATTACTATCTAGCGCCAGCATACCGATAGTGTCATGATTTTCTACATTAATTACTGGTTTATATTTTGATTCTTTCAACCAATCTTTCCAAGCCTTTTCAGATTCCTCTGTCAATAGATTCTCTTCTTTAAATCCCTTTTCCAAAGCGAATTGCTTAGCGCCCTCTCCTACTAACATGATGTGCGGTGTATCTTCCATAATCTTTCTGGCAACAGCAACAGGGTTTTTAATATCCTGCAAAAAGGCCACTGATCCACATCTACTTCTATCATCCATAATACAGGCATCTAGCGTCACCCGACCTTCCCTATCAGGACGGCCACCAATACCGACAGAAGCACCGGTTGGATCATTCGCTACCTCCAGCACTCCGTTTTCAACGGCATCTATAGCCGTGCCTCCGGGACTCAATATCGCCCAGGCCTTTTTATAAG
>CAYGNU010000785.1:0-1956 GCA_964351175.1 uncultured Roseivirgaceae bacterium
GTTCCTCACATAGACTATTGTTATTAGCGCATTGAAGCTAACAACTAAATAACCTATTTTTGTACAATGTTTATTGAACCAAATTTTGGTAGGACTAAGAAAACGGGCTGGATAGAAGTTGTTTGTGGATGTATGTTCTCAGGTAAAACCGAGGAGCTCATTAGGAGATTGAATAGAGCTATAATCGCTAAGCAGAAGGTTGAAATTTTCAAACCAAAAGTGGATACACGTTATCACAAGGACGATGTAGTTTCTCATAATGAAACTTCTATAAGATCCACACCCGTAAATTTCGCAAATGATATATTGCTACTTGCCGGTAATTGCGATGTAGTTGGTATTGATGAAGCACAATTCTTTGATGTGGATATCGTTGAGGTTTGCAACAAGCTAGCAAATAGTGGTAAGCGTGTTATAGTTGCTGGATTAGACATGGATTTTGAAGGAAAGCCTTTTGGTCCCATGCCTAATTTATTGGCTGTTGCTGAGTTTGTAACAAAAGTACATGCCATTTGCGTTGAAACGGGTGAGTTGGCCTCATTTTCATATAGATTATCTAATGATGATCAAAAAGTATTACTAGGTGAGAAGCAGGAATACGAGGCTAGAGGTAGAAGAAGTTTTATGGAAGGAATGGCTCAAAGGAATAAAGAATGAGAATTAGGTTTTTTTTGGGACTTTTATTTGTTTCAACATTTTTATCTGCACAGAATGAGATACCTCTAGGTACTTGGCGAACACATTTTTCATACAATGCTGCGCAGCTTATTGCTTTAGGGGAAGGTAAAACTTATGTAGCAAGCGATAATGGTCTTTTTGTTTTTGACACAGAAGACAATAGCCTTACTACCATATCAAAGATTGATGGGCTACAAGAAGATAATATTTCAGCGCTTCATTATAACAGTAGCAAAGGGATGTTACTAGTAGGTTATAAATCTGGAAATTTGGATTTGTTACAAGACAATGAATTAATCAACTATGACCTAACTACAAACTCTCAGGTTTTAGGAGATAAGTCAATCAATGATATTCATTCTGATAGCAACAATGCATTTATATGCACAGCGTATGGAGTACTAAATTTCGACTTAAACAAGTTGGAAGTCAGAGAGACTTACAGACAATTAGGAGTTGGTGCTCAGGAAATTGAAGTTTTTCAATCAACAATTTTAGGAGATAGTTTATTTCTTGCATCTGAAGAAGGCATTATTGCTTCTAACTATAAAAATGGAGTTAACCTTTTAGATCCTGCTAATTGGAAGAGATACTCTGTAGTAAACGGGTTGCCTAATGGAAGCGCTGCATTGGTATTTTCCTTAAATGGAAACGTGCTCACTGCTTTTAATAATGAAGGGTTATTTGAATATAATAATGGTAACTGGGATAGGGTTTTAGAAGAAATCACCGGAAATTTTCAAAAGGGGTCCTCCGATGGAGAGCAGGCAGTTGTTTTAGTAGATAACACTATATTTAAATTAGAAAATACTTCACAATCAACGATTGTAACTAGTGATATTATAATAAATACAAATGATGTTGCCATAACTGGAGAGACTGCCTGGATAGCCGATAGTCAAAATGGTCTGGTCACCAATATTTCAGGTCAATTTGAAAGTATTAAACCATCAGGACCATCGAGTAATAACATTTTTAAATTCCATTATCGCGCAAATGTTATTACTGGAATATCGGGGGGATATTCTGCAAGCCGTATTGCGTTAAACAGGACTGATGGCTTTTATCAGTACACTGAAGGTAATTGGAGTAATTTCCAATCTAACCTTATCAAGGATATTGTTGATGTCTCATATGATCAAAATACTTCAGCTTATTATTATGCCTTATTTGGTGGAGGTATTTTAAAAAAGTCCGATGATGGCAGTATGACATTGATTGATGATACTAATAGTACACTGACGAGCATTGGAGGAAAAGGTGTGCTGGTAACTTCGG
>CAYGNU010000786.1:0-1955 GCA_964351175.1 uncultured Roseivirgaceae bacterium
AACCTTCAAATATTTCCACATGGTAAACTCTTTGATCAACGGAGTCCTGAATACTTTCTATCAGTCTTTGTACCCAAATTGCCTCATTGGGAAAATGGGTCGAAGGAAACCAATTGGTGATGTGCAGGATTTTCATATTCTAAGAAGTGTCTTTCTAATACAGTATTGTAGGGTTCTCCAATTTTCTAATAAGAAAATATCAAATCTGACTGCCTTTAATGCCATATTTATAGCTGCAAAGCCTTCATTATAATACATTAAAAAAGCTGCATTCTCGCGATAGATTTTCGTTGTATCAGAATATTCCTTGCGCATCAAATATTGAATCTTCCTTTCGGCAACAACTGTATTGCCTGAAACAAGATCATCAGAACCATTTCGTAGTCTCTGTTTATGAAAATGAACCAAAATTCGATAAAGGCATTTTTTTCTCTCGGTGAAAATCTTGGACAGTGATCCAGGAACAATACGGTAGAAATATAAATACTCAGGGAGATTGGTGCATTCACCCAATTCTACCAACCGAATGGACAGATCGCAATCTTCATGATAGTCCATAAAAAATTCTCTGTAAAGCAATCCTTGCAAAGCACTATCGACAATGCTTCTTCTCACTATCATGGTAGGGCCATGAAACTGAGATTTGATTACAATATCCTCTTTTATTTTATGATAATTGACCGGCATGTCGCCTTTGCCAAATTCATCGCCATTGGCTCGAATTATATGAAATGATGTGCCACACATAATCACTTGATCCTGAAGTTCCATTAGTGCCAGCTGTCTTTCGAATCTTTTGGGATGGGAGCAGTCGTCTGCATCGTGAATACTCACATATTTACCATTGGCCTCTCGATATAGATTGTTAATTGTCTTTGTCTTACCAAGGTTACTTTCATTATGAATTATTCTCATTTTGGGATGAGCCTGAAAGCGATCAATTATTTTTCGCGTCTGATCTGATGAACCATCGTCAGCGACAATGAGCTCAAAATCCTTGTAACTCTGATTAAGTATGCTTTGAATTGCCTGACTTATATACTTTTCAGCATTGTAAGCAGACATCAAAACGGTCAGTGTCACCATTTTCATTTTCTTGTAAAAAAAACGGTAGAAATATCCACAAAAAGATAATTGATGGCACAAATATGATACCCCAGGTTTAGGAGAAATTCGGCAATCGGATTCGTCTCTATATCAATCAGTTTTTCTCCACCAATTTCAACAGTGACTACTTTTGGACTATTTCGTTCCCAGTCATTGGACTTAAGCACGTCAAGGTCCATACCTTCAACATCTACATTAAGCAAATCAAAGCTCCAATTTTCTGGCCAATAATTATGGACTATCGATTTTAGTGGCAAGAATTTAACCGTGACAGTTTGAAATTCACTCGTCGATTTACCGGTATTGCGAAGAAATTGCTCTGAAAAGGTATTACTCGAACTATTTTTGGGATTTTGGTAATATTTTCCCTCCCCCTCTTCTTGTGCAATCCCGGTCTCAATATTGATATCCTCGGGCCGTATCTCATCAAATATTTTTTTGCTCCCCGGACGCGCGTCAATATTAATTCCTCTCCATCCGCGCTTATACAAGAGGTAACTGTTAGACAATTTCAATGGATGATATGCTCCGACATCCACAAAGTGCCCGTTTCTTAAATCAAGAAAAATTCTTTGTAGTATCAGATCTTCACCAGCTTGGGAATAGGATTTATGAATTCCTGCACGATAGCGTAGTTCAAAAAGTCTCGTTTTAATATTCATACAAAATGTTTGGTCAACCAGTGCCTTACTGAAGAAATTAACGCACGATAATTTAGTAAATTGAATGGGTCAAGCCGAATGGCCATAAGGGCATACTGAATGGCTGAATAATACATTCCAATTCCAATGGAAAAAAATATGGCTCGCCGCAAATGCCCTGTCGGGTCTCTTTGATAATTCCTTAAA
>CAYGNU010000787.1:0-1953 GCA_964351175.1 uncultured Roseivirgaceae bacterium
GGTCAGATTAATTATCATCGGCGGATACTAAGCAATTCTGACAGTTAGAAATCGTATTTATTTTCGTGATAAATGTCAGTTTCCCATTATAAATCACCGATTCTGACAACTAAATAAGTGTTTCTGGGTTATCTTGGGACAAATTACGATTACATGATTCAACAAGCTGTAAAATTCAACGTAGAAGATCGACCCGAATTCTTTAAAGAATTGAAAAAACGCGTCAATCTGTATTTTAAAGAGAATAAAATTTCCCGCCACGCCAACGCGAGTATGGTGATCAAAACCATATTTATGATCACCCTTTACTTTGTGCCATGGGTTTTGATGTTAACAGGTGTGGTAACTAGCACTTGGGGACTCATAGGTATGTGGGCACTTATGGGATTGGGAATGTCTGGGATTGGATTATCCATCATGCATGACGCTAATCATGGCTCATATTCCAAAAACAAAACGGTCAACTGGGCCTTGGGCTACTTAGTCAACTTCGCTGGTGCTTATCACTCCATGTGGAAAATACAACATAATGTATTGCACCACTCATTCACCAACGTGGATGGTCATGACGAAGATATTGCTAAAGATGGTATCATGAGATTCTCACCAACTCAAGAGCGTAAACCTTTTTTTAAATACCAAATATTTTATGCCCCATTCCTCTACGGAATCATGACCCTATATTGGTTCCTGGCTAAAGATTATCAGCAAGTTCTACGTTACCACAAAAAAGATTTGTTGAAAACACAAGGACTTACGAAAAGGAGTGCACTTGCTGAAGTAATCTTCAACAAAGGGTGGTACCTCGCTGGCTTTTTGATACTTCCTATTGTATTGATAAGTGCTCCTTGGTGGCAAGTATTACTTGGATTTCTATTGATGCATTTCATCTGCGGATTGATTCTAGCGCTAATTTTTCAACCTGCCCATGTAATTAATGAAACTTCCTTTTATGTGCCAGATGAAAATAACAGCGTAGAGAATAATTGGGCGATTCACCAGCTTTATACTACATCTAATTTCGCAAATGGTAGCCGATGGTTCTCATGGTTGATTGGAGGACTTAACTTTCAAATAGAACATCACCTCTTCCCTAACATCTGTCACGTGCATTACAGAGACCTGTCTAAGATAGTGAAGTCTCCTGCCGAAGAATTTGATGTGCCATACTATCAGCATGGTTCATTTTATAATGCTTTGAAAAGTCACTTTTCATTACTTCACAGTTTAGGTACTGGATCTTATGATAAAAAAGAACAGGCCAAGGCGAAAGGTAACGGACAGTTAGTAGCTGCTTAAAGAATTAGAAAGTTTTATATTGAAGGGAGCCTAAGGGCTCCCTTTTTTTGTTTTATTTAATAAAACTTAAGGCTTCACAAATATTTCAGTTAAGGTCATGTGATGTTTTCCAATGTAGATTATATGTCAAAAATTGTTCTCTTAGTGTTGTTACTATTAAGCTGCTTTTTTGTTTTAGCACAAGTACCTACTACAAGAGTGCAGTTAGCAAATGGAAATTATTATGAATCATTCGAGGTTTTAAGTGCCAACAAGAAAACTCGGCATGGAAGATACATCAAGCTTCATCATACATTTCTAGAAATGGACAACCCTAGTTCCGTGCTTGTGCTACTTAACGCTCCTATGAGGTTGATAGAATCTGGAAATTATGAACTCAATAAGAAAGTAGGGCATTGGAGGTATTATTATCAAAAAGGAGATGTACAAGCGCTGAAAGCACAAGGCTCCTTTGCGAATGATTTAAAAAGTGGAGAATGGATGGAATTCTGGGCCAGTGGCAAACTCAGGATCAGAGATACAGTAATGGCCATAATCGATTCAGAGGCAAAGTATTATGTTGAGTATCAAGGAAATTTAAAATCACAAGGCTTATACACTAAGGGTGAAAAAGCGGGAATATGGAAATATTACAACATGGATGAAGACTTAAGT
>CAYGNU010000788.1:0-1952 GCA_964351175.1 uncultured Roseivirgaceae bacterium
TTTCTATAGCTGTTGGATTTTTATTTAGAGAAATTTCAGCGTTAACTTGAGCTTCGATGTAATATAACTTACTGTCTCTTGTTGAGATGTTTTTTAAAATTTCTTTAAAATTATCTAAGTTAAATGACTGAGTTTTTCCTGATTCGTCTTGCCAATAATATTTTGAATTTGAAGGCTCGTTTGCATTTAAAATACTAAGCATATTTTGCCTAGCCATCTGAGATGCAGAAAAATCAGAGCCCTGATATGAAACAAATTTAAACTGAAGAGATTTTCTTAGTTGTTCGACTTCTCTATATTTTAAATTTCTTGCTTCTGATAATAATTCAGCTTCAGGCTTTGTGTATTCTTGATATACTCCATCAATAACACACATGGCTTTACTTAAATTAGATTGATGTTCTTCATTCGTAATTTCTATGTAAGGAGAGCCATCTATGGTTTTTGTTTTCTTATTAATTTTATTTTTATTATAGCTGATATTTTTTGGAAAATATCCTTCTACCAAAGAGGTAATTTGATTATATTTTACTCTTATCATTTTTAATCATTATAGTATTTTGGGGCGCATTCGAGCAAGCTGGTGGTCTTATGAATTTGTATACTCAACAAAAAACAGATAGATCATTCTTCGACTGGACTATTCCAGCTGCATGGTTTCAATCTGTAAATTCATTCTTTATAATGACGTTGGCTACAAGTGTTGCAGCCTTTTGGTATTGGTGGAAACAAAAAGGCAAGGAATCCTCCTCTCTATTTAAAATGGCAGTAGGAGTTATTGTTATGGGCTTTGGGTTTTTATTTATGACTGGAGCATCTTTACAATATGCTGAAACTGGTTCATCAGCTATGTATTGGTTGGTTTTGGCTTATTTATTTCATACGCTCGGGGAACTTTGTGCATCGCCTGTAGCTTTATCATTCATCACATAACTTGCCGCAGTTAAATATGCTTCATTTATGATGGGAGCCTATTTTGCCGCTACTGGTTTAGGAAATAAATTGGCTGGAAGTTTAGGAGAATGGTCACAATCAGCGGGAGAACTTGAAATGTTTACAGGTATCTTTATTTTCTGTACTATTTTTGGATTGTTAGTGATTGCAATATTGAAACCACTGAAGAGATTAACGCACGGTGCGGAGGATGGCTCTCCAGTTGTGGCAATAGAAGATGAGGGATATTCAAGACCAGATAAGGTTGAATAATTATTAAACTAAAAAAGGAGTTCTGAAAAGAACTCCTTTTTTTTAGTTATAAGTTTAGCAATAACATTAAAATTATTACCTTACTCCTAATAAATAATCTAATGTGGACATCAGCGCCTTTGATATAAAGCATAAATACCAGCTATTTATTAGCAGGAGCACTATTTATAGTTTTTTAGGAAGTATTACTCAAAATGAGCTTGATCATATCTTTGAAAGGTTAGAGGCTGCACTTAGTAATTCTTTATCATCCAGACTTGCCGTAAAAAAAATTTATAACATTCTTGTTGAAGGTGTTCAAAACATATTCGGATATTTAAAGAACAAAGGTGCTGATGATTATCTTTTAGAATCATTTGTATTTGTAAATGAGGTGAGTGATGGTTATAAGATCATTACTGGTAACTTCATAAGAAGAGAAGATATAAAAAGCATTGAATCCAGAATCCAGATAGTGAATTGTCTTGATGCTAACGAGCTGAAAGATTTATATCGTGGAGTACTTGATGTTGGCGGAACTTCAGAAGGAGGAGGTGCAGGTTTAGGCTTTATAGATATGGCTAAAAGATCAACAGGGGAGTTGATTTATAATTTTGATGAGGTAGATGATAACCATGTGTTCTTTACCTTAGAATTGAATGTAGTAGTTTAATTAACAGTAATAAGTTTGAATAAAGAGATTTAATGAGGATATGGATAATTATACATTAACACCAACACCTAAAACACCGAGATTATATTTTAAT
>CAYGNU010000789.1:0-1951 GCA_964351175.1 uncultured Roseivirgaceae bacterium
CACCAACACAGAGTAATAATAAAAGCTTTTTCATAGTTTAAGATTTACCAAAATTTTGTTTCTAACATTAACATGACAGCTATTCCAGCTATCGCGGATGAGATGACCATCTTCCAATCTCTTCTGGTCACTGCAAATATATCAACCATGACAAAAGATATTGCCAAGAAGATAAATACTATAATAATTTGTCCTATTTCTAAACCAATATTAAAGGCAAATAGTTGAAGAATAATGTCTGCATCCTTGCCTAATAATGCTCTTAAGTAATTGGAGAAGCCCAGGCCGTGGATAAGACCGAAAGAAAGAGCAATGATATAACTGAACTTTATTTTCCTATCGTACATCGGCCGCTCCTTTCTAAATAAATTTGAAAAGGCAGTAAGAAATATGGTTAGCGGTATTAAAAACTCAATAACTGAAGAGTCAAAATTAACCATTCTAAAAGTTGACAAGGCCAAAGTAAGCGAGTGCCCAATAGTAAAGGCTGTGACTAAAATCAGTAGTTTTTTCCAATCGGAGGACACATAGATAGCACATAGTGCCACTATAAATAACAAATGGTCATACCCGTTGAGATCTAAAATATGATCGAATCCGAGATCAAAATAAAGAAGGAATTCAGACATATACTTTTTTTATATCTTCGCAAGATAAATCATGTTGTTGAAGAGAAATCCTAATTTTATATAAATGAGCACTTATATGGTTTCAGTGGTGTTTTTACTCACCACTACCTTTTTGCACCCAATTCATATCAGCGTTACTGATATTAATTTCGATGAGGAGCACAATGCATTGGAGATAATATCCAAAGTCTTTATAGATGATATTGAAAATGAAATAAGGGCTTTAAATAAGGAAGAATACCTTGATATCACTAAGCCAGGCAAAGGTAGAACTACCGATGACTTGCTTAAACCATACCTAAAGGAGCGATTTAAAATAACTGTGAATGGTAAAGAAGTGGAATGCAACTACTTGGGCCATGAAATAGAAACAGAGGCCCTATATCTGTATTTTGAGGTAGAAAAAGTGAAAAAGCTAAAAAGCATAACGGTTGAAAATACTATAATGCTTAACTACTATGATGACCAGGTGAACATGGTGCATGTTAAAGTAGATGGTAAATTAAGGAGCATGAAAATGGCATCAGGCGAAGAGGTGGGAACGTTAGAATATGATGATTAATTTTTAAGCTGAATATCTTTCAGTAATTGCCATTTACTACCATCATGTTTTAGTAGAGCTACTGACATCACTTCAAATGATTTTTGATAAATGGCTTTTTCAAATTGAGGCCATGCCTCTTTAAATGCTTCCTTCTTTAAATCTCTAAAGGCTAACGTTATATGCGGATTAAAACCTCGGTTTTTATAATCCGCATTGAAAATATTAAAGTTTACTTTCATCATTTTCCTGATCTCAAGAAAGAGACTTGTTAAAGGCTCAGCATTTTCCACCTTCACATAGATCACACGTTGATGAAAATGATCATAATTATTGAGTTTTAAGCTAAACTGGTTATGATTTTCGGTAACCTGACTTATGGCCTCAATAAGATTTTCTTCCTTTGTTTCCTTCAGCTTAAAAGGCATATGGACAGTAACATGTGGTGGTGAATTAAGAGAGGCTTAAGAATTATACTTCTCAAAGAAATAGTCCTTATGTGCCTGACATTCACCTAGTACGGGATCAGGTGGAATAATGGCTATAAAGTACAAGTTAGCTTCGTTGCTGTTTTTCATAGCTGATTTATGTGCAATATTACTTACTAAAATTAAGTGTATTCAACTATTCTTAAAACCATTACAAATGACTAAATTATACCTCTAAACTAACCACCACCACTATGAAAACGATGAGTAAATTAATGATGTACGCCCTTTCGGCAACTTTTTTGTTGAGTTTAGTTCTTTTCTCAGGATGCGGTAATGACGATGATGAACCC
>CAYGNU010000790.1:0-1940 GCA_964351175.1 uncultured Roseivirgaceae bacterium
CCTTTCAAACGCGTAATTAGACCTCCTGATTTGCAAAACACCAAGACTCTTAAAGTGTCCTTTATCTCATATTCAAACTTGGCCGAAAAGTCTTTAGGTACTGTTGTGAGCCAAATGTCAATCGGTTTTTTAGCTATGCGTTGTGTATTACTCAATAAATTCCAGACTGCTTCCACCTCCTTCTTAATTGGAACCGCTTCGTTTATGGCTTGGCAAATAGCATTCTCAATGGCTACTTTATTTTTTTCAATTTGCTTATCAACGGTCTTTTTGAGGTTAACTTTTATGCCAGCCACCCTCATTTTTGGCTCTTCTATCCACTGAATTTGTTGTATCGTACAGGTTGTACTTAGATCAAAGGCTTCATCAATACTAAGAATGGTATGGAGATCGAGCCTCAGCTTTAATTCAATAGGTTTCTTATTCTTAAAATTAAAGGCGACAAACTTCTTTTTAATATAAACCAAAGCCTTTACCGGTAATGATGCATCCAAATTATTCTGATAACTGTTAAGCATCATATTTCCTATGGGTACCACCTTTATCACAAGGTAATCCCCATTGTCATTGAGATCAATACTATCATTTACCAGTGTGTCTGGCAATATCCTGTTAATCATCTTTTGCAGGTCCTGTACAGGGTAGTCAAGAGGAATCTGAAGCATAGACTCATCTAATAAATTATGCAAAAGGGGTTCGAAGTCACTGATTTCTTTGGCCTTTTCGGCAAGCCGATCTTCTTCCTTTTTCCCGCATGAGAAAAGCAATAAGAGAAGAATGGGGAAAATAATTTTAGACAATGAAATGGTTTTAATAAACCTCAAGTAAAAGATCAAACAGCAATAAAACAAATAGAACTATTTGTTTTATTGAATTGGGAAATATCACTCTATGTTTATCAGGTATCGATAGAGCGTAACACCGGCCTCGTCAAACAAGTCGGACCTCCGCCACCTTTTACGCTTATTTCTTCGCCTTTGTAAACTGTAACCTTTGCACCAGCTTCTTTTAGACGTGCTGCTGTGATAGGGTTGCCATCTACCATGAGGCAGTTTCTTGGGCCTATTGCCAGAACGTTACAACCCATAGATTCGAACTCTTCATCTGGCACTTCTACTAAAGCAAAGCCCCTATTGATCAATAAGTCCCTAAAACGGATGGGCATTAAAGGAGAATATACCACAGCCAGATCTTTATCTACCGGACTGAGTATAGACATAAGGTGAAATACATCACTTTTACCCTTATAATGCGGCAAATCAACGACAATGACCTCAATACCATTAGGCTCAAGCAATGATTTAAGTTGCTGAATGCCAGCATCATTAGTTCGGTAAGTGCGACCGACAGCTAAAGTTTTGTCATCCAGCCAAGCTACATCTCCGCCTTCTACAGTGCCACCGTCACTAATTTCACCTAAAATCTCAAACCCATTTTTTAGGTAATAATCCTTTACAGCTTTAGTTTCTGTAACTCTTCCCTCCTTGCCCATAGCGCAAACAATGACTCCAAAATCAGTAATGATAGACGAGTCTCGGCAGTAAATAGAATCCATGCCTACACCAGCAGCATTGGGAAATGAGTCAACTTCAGAACCATTAGAAAGAAGGCCTTTGAATGTCTTATATTCTGCTTGCCCCTCTGTGTATAAAGGTTGTGACAGATAATTTAAATCTTTCCATTGTTGGTCAATAAAATCTTGGCTGACATAGGCATTATCAAAATCCTTGATCAATACTTTATCTAAAATCCCGTATTCAGAATGTGCGGTCCTCTTCATTTAATTTAAGTGTTAATGCGTCTGAAAATATAGTAAGCAGGAACACCAGTAAAGAGGAATAATGATCCCCAGATGAAGGCATCCCAGCCTGAACCTGCTAAGGCTACAATACAAAATAGTATGGTGATGAATATTAACATAAATCCAAATCCTGATATGG
>CAYGNU010000791.1:0-1935 GCA_964351175.1 uncultured Roseivirgaceae bacterium
TAGGGTGTACCACGAACTGTGTTATAAAATGTTGATAAAAAACATTGACATACTTACTGGTTACAAACTCATTGATTCCCATTGTCCTAAAGGAGTTAGCCACATCAAACCCTTCTTCGTTCGAGCCATGGATATTAAATAAATTAGTAGCAGGCAAAATTTCATCTACATATCCAGCTTGTAATGTTATCGTGGGTTGACCAAAACTCCTTGTCAAAAATTTCTTTTGAATCATACCTTCAATTTTGCGGTATTCATATTGTCCATCAAAATCGGTTAAGCCCTGAGTATAGTTAAAACCTAGATATAAATTAGATCTAGTGGTTTGCAATAGTTTATTAAAAGCCTCTACATAATTAACACCATAATTGTAGCCAAGATTTAAGGCAACTTCTGTGAAATTAAATTTATTGATAGAGGTCAATTCTGTTTCATTTGTCACAAATGAATATTGATTATTTGCCTCAAGTTGCCGCTGCCTAAGACTTACCTTTGTGTCTAAATATCTAAGCCAAAAAAATCTAAATCCAGCCTCCTTTCGCACAACCGAATTCATATTATCTACTAAAAAAGGATAATAGGTTTCTGTCTCTAAGGGTAGTGGTTTGTATTTATAAAATTCAATTTTTCCAAATTGCTCAACATCTTCGGAATAATTGACAAAAAAATCAAGCCTCTTTTGATCCAGTAGATGTATATCTAAGTACCCACCAAACTTATCAGCCTTATCTTTAAATCCATAAGCCCAATAACCTCCCAGCTCAAAAGTTTTTGAAATTTTATCTGAAGTGCTCAACCCCATTCCTACTCTAAAACCTTCATATTTATTTACATCAAAAGCACGATTAAGGTTGAAATCAAATAACCCTATAGCTATTTTCTTTTCAATCAATCCTGCAGTCAGTGCAATTACCTTCTCAACTTTATTGGCTTCAAATAAAGAATCTATTACCTCATAAGTCTCCAACTCTTTAGTAGTCAACTTTGGCTCTCTATATTGTTCCCAAAAGGTAGTATCTCGATTATTTGCCTGCTCATTATATGTCAGGACTGTTCGGTCAAATTTCACTTTAGAAACATCAGGATTGATGGCAATATTTTTTAGATAACTTTTGCCAATACCCATCAGAGGAAATGATGGGGCACCCTTTTTAACAAACTCACCAAAAAACACATCAAATTTAAGCTGATCTGGAAACCACTGGGTTTCATTGATGTAGCTATAATGCTGTTGTATTTTAAAATTAACCGTAAGATAAGTTTCTATGTCATAGTAATCTTTTTGCTTTGGATCAAATTGAGACTCGCCTTTAATCAATTGGTTATGTAAGTCTGTATAGCCTGCTGTTTCGGCATTTATACTACTTAATGCATAATCTGTGGCATCAACATTCATTACTCCTTTTAATCCATTGAAATTTTGCTTTCTGGGTCCAAATGCAATAACATATGACTTCCTACCCGTTTCATCCCTTACAGAATCAACCAAATCAAAATAGTAGTTATCAAAACTGTTTTTTGAAATAGGGTTCAGAAAATTGATGCTCATTACCGTTATAAAATCGTCATAAAACCCAATATTTTGAAAAGAAGATGCCAGTGTCGTGAATTGTGGTGATTTAAAGCCTGATACCCGATTGGCCAGCACTTCCTCCTTAATCTTGTTTGGCTTTTGATATTGCCGTTGCGTAACAGACTCCATACTAAAAACGAAGTTTTCAGAAAGGTATTTTTTCATTTCTCTCTGAATGCTATCCTCCTCATCTATTTCAGGCAAAATATCTGTACCAAGCAAAAACTTATTATAAGAATCGAATGAATAACTATCCATAGCGGAGGGATTTAATCTCGGCTTATTTTCGACCAATTTTCGAATAATGGCGTGGGCCGGATTCTCGCCAGCAAAAACGGTGACTTCATATAATACTTTAGTTT
>CAYGNU010000792.1:0-995 GCA_964351175.1 uncultured Roseivirgaceae bacterium
CAATATGCCATGCCAATAGCTTCACTAAATGTTTTATCAAAACGAAGTCTCTGAAGAGCCAAGAGCTTTAATTACTACGCTTTTAATTCGTTGACAACCAATTATTATTGGTCTATTTGTTATTGAAATAATAATCGAATTTTCATTTAAAACATAAGAGCCTTTTATCGTGATTGGTGTTGAAATTTCAAATTCACCTTGATCAAGATTACCATTAATCACCCCGTTATCACCAATAGCTGCTCGTGTAAGCTCAAATACTTCATCACGCGTTTTCATGTGTTTCACTTCAAAAGTGTCGCAATGTGCCATTTGATTTTAATTGGTTTAGGGTTTAAAAATCATCTCCCGTATCAGTCAGTAATTTGCTGCCATTATATTGCCCTCTACTGTATTTCAATCGGTTTGCCATGATTGCAATTGGAAAGTATGCATTATCTAAGGATCTCATCTCCAACTTTTTTTCAGATTTTAAGTCAAATTCAACTTTACCACTTGCTATTTCCGATAATTCAAGGGTCAAGTCAGAATCTATTTCTATTTCAGTTTCAATCACAGACTTTAAATCCTTTGCCATTAACACACCGGTAATAATCACAAGATTATTTCGATTGGCATTTTGAAGTAATTCAGCGTTGGGGTATTTGAAATCTGAAGCAGACAAAAAGTTATCAAGTTCTCCCACAGGTACGGATAAAGTTTTACTGCTTTCGTAGCTAATAGAAACTTGTTTACCTTTATTAAATTTGGTGCTTAAACCTAATTCCCCTAGCCCAAGAGAAGTTAACAATGCTTCCAGTACAGTAATCCCAATATTAAATTTATATTCTTGAGATTGGTTAAAATTAACTGAAAGAGCAGTGTCCTCTATAGCAGTTAAATCAAAGCTAGACTCAAAAGCGTGGCTTATGTGCTCATAATATAATTGAGGGGGATTGAATGCTTTTTTATTCCAGATTTGTAATGCTTTGTGATTTCGTACCGGACTATCAATT
>CAYGNU010000792.1:1005-1934 GCA_964351175.1 uncultured Roseivirgaceae bacterium
CAATTAGATCATATCCGACATCCCTTAAATTCTTTTGTAGACTCATTATTCAGTGATTTTTTAATAAAGAACGTCTTGTTCACCAAATAAGGCAATACCCAACCTTTGGTATTTATTAGTAAAATATGGCTATTTAAGGCCATAAAGCTCAGAAAATTGACTCCCTATTTTAAGCAGATTCTCCATTTTTCAACACATATTCTTCAACTACTCTGACTTCTCAAATGTATTAGTTATATCTTTTAATACTTGTCCTTTTAAAAGCCAACTAGATGCGAAAAGAACCAGCATCACAACTTCAACCCAAAATATAAATCTACTACCATCATTCACATGGCCGCCAAATATCATAAGTCCAGAAAATGCTAGAATAAACAAAATACCATAACCACAGATTTTATAAACAATATTCCTTAGCTTTTTTCCTGGTTCCTCCAAATCACCTTTGGTGAATTGTCTGATCGACATAAGTGCCATACAAGCAAAAAATAGCACCGCACTTCCAAAATGAATCGCTCCGGGAGGAATAAATCCAAAGAGCATATTGGTCTCACATGAACATATTGGTGTTGGTCCAACACCCAAACAACAACTTTCTAATGGCGTAGGAACTATTGCAACAATTGCAATACATACTCCACCAACCCATGTAACAATGTTGTCTACACTATCATAACCGTGATAAGAAGCTAAAAAGACTCCAATTAAAATTAAAAAACTTGTAAATAAGACTCCAGCCTCTGTGTAATAATAATGGCTAATTGACGTAAGTGAGTCTTTTGCAATTATTGGAGCTAAGATTGGAAGTAAAAGACCAAATGTTCCAATCCATTTCCTAATTCTGTAATAGCTAAGATTAGTATTTGGTCCACGAAATTCCTGAAATGTTTTATTCATATGATTATAAAATGTATGATGTGAATAAATTA
>CAYGNU010000793.1:0-1926 GCA_964351175.1 uncultured Roseivirgaceae bacterium
ATCATCTTCTGCAGTGATGTTTAAAGGAGAAGTAATCGACTCTCTTTTTACCGCCCATGAATGATAGTGGGCTCCGATAAATGTTTTTGGCACTTCATTAAAAATATAATTTAAATTATCCAGAACGTTAATTGGCCCTGACATGCCATGCTTGACCTCAATCATATTAAAAAGTTCAGCCCCAAATACTTCGGCAATCGCTTGATGGCCAAGGCATATGCCTAATATTGATTTCGAAGGCGCATAAGTTTTGATCAAAGACTTTAGAATACCTGCCTCATCTGGAATACCCGGACCAGGACTTAGTAATATCTTGTCGAATGAGTCAACTTCCTCAATGGTTATTTTGTCGTTTCTTGCGATGGTCATGTTATCACTATAGCCAAGCTCCTTGATAATATGAACAAGATTATAAGTGAACGAATCGTAGTTATCTAATACTAGTATTTTCATGAAGCGCCATTAATAGTTTCACCCATATTCAAAGCATTTCTTAGAGCTGCCAGCTTATTATCCACCTCCCTCAATTCACTTTCAGGTACCGACTTGGCTACTACACCTGCTCCCGCCTGGTAATGCAGTACATTATTTTTACTTAGAAATGACCTGATCATAATAGCATGATTAAACTCTCCACCAAAACCCAAAAACCCAATGGCTCCTCCATAATAACTTCTGCTTCTATTTTCATATTTATCAATCAACTCCATGGCTTTATATTTTGGCGCCCCTGACAGTGTTCCTGCTGGAAAAGTATCACCTACTAACTGTAAGGCTGCCTCTCCTTCAGTCAATTGACCTGACACCTTGGAAACCAAATGAATAACATGCGAGTAGTATTGTATCTCTTTAAAAACTTCCACACTTACCTTTTCTGCACTTCTGCTCAAATCATTACGTGCCAGATCAACCAGCATGATGTGCTCTGCATTTTCCTTTTCATCTTCGGAAAGCTTTTTAGCTAATTCAGCATCAGCAGCGTCATCGCCAGTTCTTCTAAAAGTACCTGCTATTGGATAAATAGTGGCCTTGCGGTCTTTGATAGTAATCTGTGATTCTGGAGAGGATCCGAATATTTTAAAACTACCATAATCGAAATAAAACAAATAAGGTGATGGATTAATTGACCTTAGCGCTCGGTAAACGTTAAATTCATCGCCTTTGAAATTCTTTTGATATCTTCGAGAAAGCACAATCTGAAAAACATCACCCCTTAAACAATGGCTTTGGCCCTTCTTTATAATATCTAAGAAAGTGCCATCATCATAATTAGAAGATTCATCACCCACCATTTCAAAATCAAACTGTGGGTCATCATGTCTTTTAATAAGTGAAACCAATGTGTCTATCTGTGGGTCATCACTATTCTTAAGTTGATGCTCAAATAAATATAACTCATTTTTAAAATGATCAATTACAATTACGAACCGATACATTCTGTAGAGTACCTCAGGAATATCCTCATTCTTATTTTTGAAACTGATGTCTTCAAACTCTTGAACTGCATCGTAGCTCATATAACCAAAAAGGCCATTGATGCTAAACTTGAAATCATGGGCCTCGTTATTGAATGATGCTTTAAACGCTTCTAGTTCCTGTACTAAAGTGCCTTTATCCAATGGAGACTCTTCCTTACTTAAATCAGGGTATTGCTTTGTTAATGTTTTACCATTAACTATAAACGATGCCATTGGTGAGCAGCAGATGTATGACATGCTATTATCATTGCCATGATAGTCAGAACTCTCTAAAAGTATGGAATCTGCGTATTTATCTCTAAGTCTTAGATACAAGCTTACAGGAGTAAGTGTATCTGCTAAAAGTTTTTTGTATTTCGTCTTTAAATTAAATGTTTTCATAAATCGTTTTTTAAACAAAAAAGCCTTGCGAGTGAACACAAGGCCTTTTTATCAGACATAGCAATTG
>CAYGNU010000794.1:0-1924 GCA_964351175.1 uncultured Roseivirgaceae bacterium
CAGTTCGTGGTACACCCTAAGTACTCTAAGCCTCAATTACTTCTGGTTGGTGCTATGGCTTATGGCGAAGAACAAAATGCATCGAGACATCTTGGTGATACTTTTACACCCTTAAATGATTATTATTTTGAAGCAGGCATTTTAGTACGAAGAATTGTTAGTGCGTGTGGACTTTCCTTTGGTGCGGGCGTTTATAATAGAATGGGGAATTATGCCTATCAAAAGCAAGCTGACAATTTATTCTTCAAAATTGATATTAATTTTGATAGCGGAGAATAAGACTATTTTAATATTACTTTAACCCATTAACAATTGCCTTCAGTTTTTTAATCTTAGTTCCATAAATCAATCCTACCAAACTGTTAAGACCTAGTGTTATTAAAATTGGAATAATGATAAACACTCCTAGAACAACATATGCTTGTGTTTTGGTGAATTCAAATTGAGGTGACTGCTGAGCCCACTCAGGCATTGGTTCCCCAGTATACCCAATGTAGAAACCATAAGCAAGACCTAAATAGGGAACTATTAAGAAACAAATCCAGAGTACAACCTTGTAATGTAAAACATAGAATCGCAAATAGTTATAAATCTTCTTAAGACTATGTTTAACATCTCCTGAATAGTCGAATTTCTTGATTGATTTAATTAGGAATGAATAATAGAAGAAATAAATAAGAAACGCCATACCTGTAAATGTTCCAGCGGCTGGACCAAAATGAAAATAGTAATAAACGCTGCATGAAGTGGTTAGAATATTATTTAGCCAAAACTCTATAGTCAAAATAAACTTGATTTTCTGAAGGATATCTTTTGACTTTGACCTGATAGACCTCTCTAGATCAAAACCTTCTGAATCAGCAAGGCTCGTTCCTCCTTTTTTCCAAAGCTCCTTTAAATCCAACTCAGCCATTAATTATATCATTAAGTTTAGATTTTATTCTTGTTATTTTTACTCCCACATTGCTCACTGTTATACCCAAAATATCTGCAATTTCCTGATAGCTCTTATCTTCTAGATATAACAGGATGATAGCTCTATCTGAATCATTTAGCTTGCGCATGGCAGCATACAATGCAGAAATTTGTTCTTGCTCTGTTGTGTCAATGTCATCTACATAATCAGTTGATAAAAGACCAACCGTATCCACTCTGCGTTTATTTTTTCTGGATAAGGTCAGGCATACATTAAGTGTAACCCTATATACCCAAGTTGATAGCTTAGAACGGTTTTCAAAATTCTGACTCGATCTCCACAATTGTATAGTAACTTCCTGAACGAAATCTTGCAGTTCATCCCGATCATTGGCATACACTCTACATATTTTGTAGATAATGCCTTTGTTCTCTTCTACAAACTCTTTAAAAAAAGAATCAGGATTCATTAACAGTCGTTAGGTTAGTAAACTAAATAACGACTTTATTACAAAAATCTAGTTGAAATGTTTAATGAACTTTAAAATACTTGCTAATGCTCATTAGATTAAAAAATGAATTGATTCGATAAGAAATAATGAATTATCAAGCAAGTAAGATATATCCTCCTGCGGCAAAAGTCAGCTCTTCTTGGGAGTTAGCGCCTTCCACTTTACCAATTACCTGCCCATTAAGATTGGTAATATCACCTTCTGTACAACTTATAATGGTTTTACCAGTGGTAATTGAAATTGCCTCTTTGCCACTTATCGTTAATAATGTCTGACCACCTACATTCTTGATTTTATCATCTTCTAAAAAGAGCAACTGTTGACCTTGACTATTGAATAAGGTATCTCCTTCAATTGTAAATAATACCTGATCCTTATTATTCTTTATTTTTATCATTTTCTGAAGTTTTTAATTAAGCAATATTATTTTACAACTGACGAAGATACTTACAAAAGAAAATTTTATTCAGCCACTTGACAAACCAATGCAAAAGTGG
>CAYGNU010000795.1:0-1923 GCA_964351175.1 uncultured Roseivirgaceae bacterium
CATCCTCGGTGGTCATAAACCTCCTAGGCTTATCGGTAGGCTTGGCTCTGAGCATTTACATCTTAATATATATTCAAAAGCAAATCTCCTTTGATAGCTCCCATGCCAATGCGACAAAAACATATCGTGTTTTAGCCGACATTCACCACACTACTGGTGTTATGAAGAGCAACTTGATTTCTTCAAGACAATCAGACATGATTGAAGAAGACTTGCCTTTTGTTCAATCATCCACCAATCTTTCCAGTCATGAAAAAGTAGCCGTAAAAGCTGGAGATAATACCTTTTATGAAGATAAATTCATCAAAGCAGATTCTAACTTCTTTAAAGTATTTGATTTTAAATTGCTCCAAGGCGATAAGCAAACTGCATTACATTCACCCGATCGCATTATAATTTCAAATGAAATCGCCATCAAATATTTTGGAGACCAATCTTCATTAGGCCAAGTACTTACTATTAACAATGAAGAATATGAAGTAGAAGGGGTCATCGAAAAAACAAATATTTTTTCGCATTTGGATATTCAACTACTAGCTTCAAATATAGCTGATACTCATAATGGTGGTTGGATTACTAAATATTTTGTGAGCTCAACAAGTAATAAAGAAGAAATGGAAAGTCAACTTTCTTCTTTATTTACCCAAGATTCAGATAGGCCATTTGAGTTTTCTTTACAGCCACTTACAGATATCCATCTTCATACCGATGCTGAAATTCGTGATTTTTCAGTGAATGGCAACATTGAATATATCTATACGCTGGGTTCTATAGCCATCCTTATTTTAATCACAGTTTGTTTCAACTACACCAATGTCGCATTAGCCAAATACCTCAAGCGCGTAAAGGAAATTGGCATGCGAAAAATTAATGGTGCTACCAGAAAACAGATTATTCTTCAATTAATGAGTGAAACATTTTTATACGTACTAGCTGCTTCCCTTTTAAGCGGTTTACTCTTTGAATTGCTTATTACATATCTTAATAATTGGATTAAATATGAAGTGACCCTTACCTATTTTGATCCAAAAATAATTGGTCTCTACACAGGCGTATTGATATTCATAACAATAGCTGCTGGATATTATCCTGCTTATTATATCACGTCATTTAAATCAAAAGATGTATTAACAGGTCATTCAAAAAATCAATTCTCAAAAATCGGAGTGATTAGGTTTTTAGTAGCCATTCAATTCGTGATATCCTCCATTCTTCTGTCAAGCGCAATCATCATGCAGCAACAAATGGATTTTATCAATAGAAAGGATTTAGGCATAAGTACTGAAGGTATTATTGCCTTAGATACAGAAGGAAAAATAAACAAAATGCAATATGAGGCTCTGAAATTTAAGCTATTGGCTTATCCTCAAATTTCACAGGTTGTTGCTGGCCCTCTTCCAGGAAGAACTATGACAACAGCTGTAAAAAACAGACTAGATGAAGCCTTTGATATTCACATCGCATACATTTTAGATGACTATCCTGAACTGTTAGATATTGAGTTGGTGGATGGACACAATTTTGATTTTAGCAGCTCACCAAATTATTCCAATGTAATTGTAAATGAAGAAGCTTTTAAACTGCTGGGGTTAGATGAGCAAAATCGAACTTTTTCATACAAAGAGTTGAGCCTTGAAACTTTTATGACTACCGAAAAGGAGATGAAAGTAATAGGGGTAATGAAGGACTATCACTACGATAATTTTAAAAAGAAAATTGGACCACTTTTTCTAGAATTATCAGATTCTAAAGGGTTAAAAGAGCAAATTGGGATAAAATTCAGTTATGCCAATTCAACCGAAATAATAAATCTAATATCTGAGGTTTGGAATGAGGTAAATATTGAATTGCCATTATCCTATCATTTCTTAAACACTGAGTACGATAATTTTCACAGCGAAGAGTCAAACATAGCCTCGGGAT
>CAYGNU010000796.1:0-1923 GCA_964351175.1 uncultured Roseivirgaceae bacterium
AAGTTGATCTGTATTCTTTTTGATGACCAAAAGTTGCCTGAAAACATAGCTTGAACCTTTGTAGTCTGCAATCAACTTTTCTAAAGGACCAGATATAAGGGTCAGCGGTGTTCTGAACTCGTGAGAAATATTGGTAAAAAACTGAAGCTTTTGTTTGTTTACTACTTGTTGATGAAGAAATTCCCTCGTCTCAGTCTCTAGTTTGTGCTGAAGATTTAATCTTGATTTGAAAAAATAAATAAATACGAATAATGCTGAGGTTAAAAATGTGGTGTATATTAAGTAAGCCCACCAAGTTAACCATGATGCATTTTCAATATGTATTTGTAATGAAGTAACCTTGGATGTCTCCAATCCATCACTATTTATTCCTTTGACTTCAAAAACATAATTTCCGCCACGTTGGATAGTAAAGGAAACAAAGGGATTCGTGGTATTTACCCAAGCATCATCTAAACCCTTCAAGCGGTATAAATAGGTATTTTTATCAGGATTGATAAAATTGGGCATAGAAAAATAAATGGAAAAAATGTTTTGATCATAGTCTAGTGTTAACGTTTCGGTGTACTCGATGGGTTTACTTAAAACCCCTGTATCATCATTGGCGAAAAGTTCGCGACCTGCCAAAATAAACTTTGTGAGTATTACATCTGGAGCATTATCATTAGTCCCTCCTAAGGAGCCGGAATGAAAGTTTGTAACCCCGGATGCTCCACCGAAATATATTCTACCATCATGGGCAACTAATTTGGCTCCTCGATTAAATTCATTGGGCTGAACACCATCTTGACGATTGAATATCTGTTGTTCTCCGGTTGATGAATTATACGCAACAACTCCTTCTTCAGAACTTAACCATAAAGTGCCTTCCTCATCTTCCACAATTGCAAATACGGTGCTAACTCCTTGCAAACCAGCCTGTACCAACACATTGTCTTTTAAATAATATAAACCTGAGCTTTGTGTGGACAGCCATACTTTACCATTTCTATCTTCAATGATATCGTGGATATATAGGTTATCAGGTTTGCCATTTTCTAACTCGAAAAACGAAAAATTGAAATCTCTTTTTAGATAAGATTCTTTTGTCAGTAAACACAAGCCTTTACCCGTTCCTACATACAAATCTCCTCTCGAATTTACTAAAAGTGACCTTACATTATTATAGGCTATATATGGTGCATTTACGGTAGCATCAAAATTTCTAAAAACCTTCTGTTCAGGATCAAAGAGGTCCAATCCCTTATTTAAGGTACCTATCCATATTTGATCATCAACCGCTTTGGCTAAAGTCAAAACCTGGTCGGAGGAGATGGATTTTATATCTAGTCCCTCATATCGGTATTCCCTAAAATCACCACTTTTTATGTCCAAGTGTATGACTCCTCTATATAGTGTCCCAATCCAAAACTTACCATTGCCCTCATAGAGCAGTGTTTTTACTGCTCCAATCGTATTGTCAGGCGACAGTTCATCTATTATTGTGTACTCATTGGTGGTAGGATCAAATACATTAATCCCGGAACCCTCTGTCCCGAAATAAACCTTAGACTTCTCATCCTCGACAATTGCACTCACGACATTATATTTAAGCTGTGTGCCGTTGCGTTCATCAATTTTATCAAATTTCACATGCTTGTCTGTACAGTAATTGACACCACCAAAGTATGTAGCAATCCAAATACCTCCTTGCTGATCTGTGAACAATGATTTCACACTATTCCCTGTCAATCCACCACTTTTTTGCGGATCGTGTTTGACTCTACTTATCACCTTGAGTGTACTGTCTATGATATTAAGACCTTCATATGTGGCCACCCAAAGTCTGTTATAATGATCCATAGTAAGAGCTTGAATAATCTCATTGGTCAATTGTTGATTCTTGCTAGATCCAAAATATTGAAACTCACTATTCTCTTCACT
>CAYGNU010000797.1:0-1922 GCA_964351175.1 uncultured Roseivirgaceae bacterium
GTGATTAACCAGGGTGTTGAACTGAATATGTTCGTATAAACCGAATTTACGGGCATAGGCCTGAAAATATCTTCTCAATTGATCATGCGAAGGGTAGCCAGGAATTCCTGCTTCGAAGTCATCAAACGTGAAATCCGCATATTGAGAATGGTTTTTAGAACTAATGATATGCGTTGTCTCAAAGACACTTGAATGGCCTTCCTTTTCGCTATAAATCCAGTTACCGCCAACCTCCTGATTATAATCGTAAGCTTGAACATCTAATCCCTCATCCAATAAGTTTTTAATGGCAGTAATACCTGACGGACCTGCACCTATAACACACACTCTCTTCATTTACTTCTGATTTAAACTTTAAGATAAATAATAATGTCTCTTCAAGGAATGATGAACTTCCTAAATTATTAATATGACTTGATTTGACTAATAACTATTTGAATCATGTACTTGTTTGACCAATGTATTAATTAATAAAACTTATGCTTCAGCCACAGCCACCAGGCTTTGTAAATAATATTTTTACCTTTTCCTTTGATTTAAAAGCCTCAGAAGCATCTGTTTGGCAATGGCTTAACGACACCAAAACCTTTACAGATACACAGTACTGGCCATATAGGGTTGAGTTTTATAGCCCTGATTCAGAAAAAATACCCACTGGGTTTAATGAGGGAGTCTTGACTAATCATCATGGGCCATTCATAAACTTTGCTGGTCAGTTGGTGAAAGTAGAAAAGAACAAATACAGAGACCTACAATATGTTTATGGCAGTTACGCACTAAGCTTTAGATGGATAAGGCCTTACCGACTGGAGTTTAAAACCGAGACAACAGGTGATAAAACGACTATTACTGGAATTTTGAGTTGTTATGTAAAACCATCTTTTGATAAGCTATGGACAAAAGCTCAGGGCATGTTCTGGTCAAATTTTAAAAGTTTGGCTTCCAAATCTATTATAAAAGCCGCACGAGCATAGTTTTATTATGAAAGAAGATAGACCAACCATAAAAACAATCAACTTCAGCATTGAAATGAGTGCTGAAGAGGATTTTCAAAATAATATTATTCGCCCTATCATTAAAATGAAGCATGAGCTGATTTTGGTCCACTTTAAAAATTATTTAATAGGTAGAAAGATTCAGTTTTCAGATCTAAAAGAAGAAGCTAAGTTAGATTATATCAAAAACTCAATAAAGCGTGATGCGAGTCTAAAAAGTGAATTAAATGGTTTTATTATTGGTCATTTTACTTTGGAGGAGTATAACCTTTATACTACTTTACAAAGCAAACTGAACCGTAGGATCAGTAATATTATTATAGAAAGATTATCAACACACTTAGAAATACTAAGTCAATGAGTAAGGAAAAGGAAATAGTAATTGTAGGTGCTGGCGTAGCAGGATTAGTTGCAGCCATTGAACTAGAGAAGAGAGGTTATTCACCAACTATCATTGAAGCCAGTGACAGAGTTGGCGGCAGGGTAAAGACTGATTATGTGGATGGCTATCAATTTGATCATGGTTTTCAGGTTTTGCTTACGGCTTACCCTGAAGTTGCACATTATCTGGATTTGGGACAGTTAAATTTGAAAAAGTTTAATCCTGGCGCTATGATCTATGCTAATGGTCAATCATTCTTATTAGCTGATCCATTAAGACAACCTGCAACACTTTTCAAAGCCATAATATCACCCGCTGGAAGTATTTCTGATAAGTGGAAAATCTGGAGACTGTCAGAAAAGTTAAAAAATACGAGTGTTGAAGAGATTTTTAAGGCTGAATCAATGAGTACAAGACAGTTTCTTTTGGATTTTGGTTTCAGTTCAAAAATCATTCAGAACTTCTTTAAACCCTTTTTCAGCGGTATTTTCCTGGAAAAGGAATTGGCAACTTCTTCGAGGCTGTTTCAATTCATCTTTAAAATG
>CAYGNU010000798.1:0-1916 GCA_964351175.1 uncultured Roseivirgaceae bacterium
TAAAGGCAGTTGAACTAGTTGTTGATGTGGTATTGAGATCTATGGATGGGATAATCATGTTATCTCCGAAATTGAATCTAGACAAAGCAAAATTACCACCGTTAATGGACATACCTGAACTAAAACCACCGTCATCTTGCTGGCCTTGGACTACACCTAATGGAGAATCACCAAAGTTGGTAAATACCAATGACATGGTGTAATTATAAAAACCATTGAAATAATAAACTCCTCCATTCATCCTTCCAGCGAAGAATGGAAGTTGTCTTCCTGTTCTTGTGAAATGTGATATTATCGGAGCTTCTGTATCGCTACCCGCGCCTATATTATATCCTGCACTTTGCAACACTTGACCCTCTGGACTCACTCTGGAAAGCACTGAGTTTTTATCTCCATTGTTGTAACTTAAAACAAGTATATTGTCAGTGTCCTCAGCGATATACATTGGGTAAGATAAGCCTGTGGTGTTGATCGATGTAACTTTCGAGCTATCATTTACTGTGAATAAAACGGCTTCAAGGTTGGTAGCATCCATCGCCATAAAGTAGTAGTTGTTATTCAACTTTATCAATTGATCAACTGGGTTAACATACTGATCATCAATTATTTGTTCTTCTATGAAGTTACCTTCCTTATCAATTTTAATTAAGTTTACTCCAGTAAAGTTTGATGTTTCAATGCGCTTACTGCTTAAAATGATGTATCCACCATCTGTCGTTTGCTTTATGTCAATAGGAATAAATGATGCATCGAAAAGGTTGTTGTCATAAATCTTGAAGAAGCCTTCAGACGGGTCAACTTCGTTGTCTGAGATATCGCATCCTGCAAGTATCAACAAACTGGAAAGAAAGTAAATTATCTTCTTCATTATCTTACAGCATTATGACCTTCACTACTTATGAATCGAAGTGGAAATAAGGCACCAAAATTGAAACTTAAATTATTTAATTGAACATCGTCAAGAGCATCACCTAATCCTGATAATTGATTTTCAGAATACCTATTTTCCTGATTAGTAATGTTGTTCAAACCATGTTTATAGGAGGCATCAAATACCAATCTAATATTCCAAAAATCATAAGCTACTCCCACACCTCCAAGAATACCTACTGAAGAATTAATAAAAAGATCTTTGGCTCCTATGATAAGGTTTTCATTTTCAAATGGACCGGCATTGCCTGAGGCAAAATCAGTTCCAGAAATTTCAATTTCTTTATTTGCATTAGTAAGTACTGCATAATAACCACCTATCTGAACAAAAGGTCGAAATTTAGTTGAACGCAAAATGTCATATTTGATGATTAATGGCATCTCAACATAGTCAAGTTTGTGGTTATAGTCATATTTTAAATCAATGGAGTTGGCAGCATCTTCAGTACTTAACCATTGGTAGTTATTTGAATATGAAAAAGACTGTCTTCTGTAATTTGGTTGGAAACTGAAAGAAAAACCTTGATGATAAAATGTGATTTCCAGTCCAGCTTGTCCTCCAATTTTATCAAATGCATCATATTCCTTGTCTAATGTTGATGTTTCGTAGTTGACCGGACTGAAGCCGTAATATCTTGCGGATACATTTGTTTGAGTTAAATTGGCTCCTGCTTTAAACCCCAACCACCATTGAGTTTTTTCAAATTTTTCCGCACCTGTTGGTTTCTTGGTGTTGTATTTATGTTTATAAAATTGGCCATATCCAGCTGTAGCTAGGAGCAGGAGTAGACCGAGACTCAATATGATCTGTTTCTTAATCATGTTAGTTTATTACAAGTAATTTTTTGGTTTGCTTCAATAACCCAGATTCTATTTTACAGATGTAGAACCCTGGTTTAATCCCTTTTAAATTTATTCTTACTTCATGATCTCCCGCTATTTTCCTTTCATCCATCAAGGTAGAAATTTGCTTGCCTGCTGAGTTT
>CAYGNU010000799.1:0-1911 GCA_964351175.1 uncultured Roseivirgaceae bacterium
GTCGTCAAAGTGTTGCTTCCATCATCTGCTATAGCCACTGTATTTGCGTCGATTGAGCAGGATGGGGTTGAATTCTATAGAATTCTTAAATCAAGAAATATTTAAGAACCAACTTACTGTTTTTTCAGGGTTCATCTAATTAAATCTTTGAAATTACATGGAAAGCTTAGCTTAGAGTTATCTTTTTGGGATGCTTGTCTATAAAAATAACCAAGTATTGGCTTGAATATAGCTAAATACAAAAACTTATCTTATGTTCGCCTATATCTCTTCAAGGACCATACATGAGACTTTATTTTTTTATTCCATTATTATTTGCTTCCAGTGTTTTTTCAAAAAGTGATGTCACAATAAAAACAGATGCTTCAAATCTAGGAGTTAAAGGTCGCTTTTTTAACGCCCCAATAAAATTAGGCTTAGAAACAGCTAATTGGATTTATGAAGAAAAAGTAAATGGAAAGCGCTTTATGCGAGATAGTGGACCTTTAAACGGAGTAGTATTTTCTGCTAAAAATATGGCCCCAGATAGCGATCTTGCATGGGATGTTAAGGTTCGTTATTTAACAGGAAGCACGACTTATGATGGTGGATATTCTTCTGGAGAGAAGGTTAAATCAAAAAGCAAAAATACCATTAGGGAAATCAAGGGCCATATGGGACCGGTATTTGGAAACTCGACAGGCTACGTGAGACCTTTTATTGGTCTTTCTTCACGTGTGTTAAAAAACCCTCCTGATTTGCCAGGTTCATATGAACGAGAAGCCACTTATTTAACAGCTCCTCTTGGGGTTAACTTTGAAGTGGCCCAAGGCGCTAAGTCTCAGGTTGGCTTAGATATTCATTATAATTATCTTCTTGCAGCTCAAACGACATCAGATCTAGGTGATGTTGCCCCAGGTGCACCAGAGTTAACTTTTCGGCAGAAAAAGGGTTATGGAGTGGGAGTTGATTTAAATTATCAATATAAGTTATCAAGCTTTGCTATTGGAATTTCCTCTTATTTTAAAAGATGGAGTTTTGATGATTCAGAGATGGATTCATTTAGCTATTATGATACAAGTGACAGTACCTATAAAACAGCTTATTTTCTTGAGCCACAAAATACGACAACAATGTATGGTCTAAATGTGTTTGCTAATTTTTAATTCAAATTAAAAATATAGTTTTCTAATTCTTTGTAAATTTTTTGATTATTATAAATAAACTTTATTTGCATCTCTGTTCCATGCGAGTTGAAGTGATGGCGATCATAAATAATGGGGTTATCATTAGATACAAAGTTGCAATTTTGCAATTGCTTATTAAAGCAAAAAAGCGCAACTTTATCAAAGTAGTAAAACTTAAGTTTTGGGTATTGCTCCCTTATTTGTGACTCTTCATTTGGGTTAAAATAATCAATATGCTTAGGAAAATTACAGGCATAGTTATTTTTATAGTGATTTATAAGATCAGAACAACGGTAATTACCAAATGAAACAAGCGTTCCTGAAATGATGATTCTTATCTGAGGTTTGATTTTTTGAATTTCATAAAGATACTCAAAGAAGAAGTGATGCATATTACTTTCCGTCACTACTGGTTGAAAAATAGATAAGATGATAACATCAAAGGTTTTAGCAATATTATTAATATTATCTAGCCAGCTACCTTGGCACTTACTCGATAGACCTGGGCCTTTATTTTTGTAATTTACCTCAAACCCGCATCTTTCTCCATCATAAACTTGATTAAGGGCACTTACGAAATTAACAGAATGATCATGTTTATATATTTCAGAAATTGAAGTATAGTCATTTGGTAGATGTGAATCTCCAATGAATAAAACCTGTGTGTCAGCATTTGGATTACAAAGGTCATCGCCGTGACCGGTAATTAAATTCTTGTTTTCACCAAGATGGCAGACTTTAGAGT
>CAYGNU010000800.1:0-1908 GCA_964351175.1 uncultured Roseivirgaceae bacterium
ATGTGGTGGCGGATCTGTGGCCATCGGTCGACACGTGCGTCGATCCAAGAACCGGCACTGTGTATTCTCAATCGGCATTTCCTATTGTGTCTGGTGCCGGAAACGTCATCCAACTCCTTTGCGGGTTCGAATATGAACGGTGAGACTGACAACCAGTGTCGTTAAAGACTTACTCCGCCAATAGAATGGCCTTTCGTCAATGGTGCCCGCAGGGACCGCTGGTTACCGCCATGTTGGACCTTTGGGAGCGGGAAGGGGGCTAAACGGTATGAGAACCGCCTTTTTCGCCGTCCTGGCGCTTACTGCCGGATCTGCCGCCAATGCGGCGGATCCGCCATCATGGTATGTTCTTCCCGATGTTACCGCGTTTCACCTTGCTCAACAGGCCGCGACACGATCCACGTTTGCCGCCCAGATCGACGCGGCCACGTCCACGACGATAGAAGCCGCCGCCGTTCATACGGTCGAATGGTGGACCGTCAACCGACCCTTTGCGAAAGACCTTATGGACATCCCCACGAACCAGGTTCAAGCCTTCCCGGTCTATTGCGTCCGTGTCGCTTCGGACACAACGGCTGAGCATTGTTACGGGCCGTTTCCCGCAAAGTCGCGTTAGCGACTCACTACCAATCAAAAAATAATTTACGGGGTAGCTGTAGCTACCCCGTTCCATGCATTTCTTTTCTGCACTGAAACCCTTACTGGTCTCAGCGCAGGCCGGTCTCAACGGTCGTTACTTGGCTTGTCTGGTATCATCGCAAAGCCATTCAAGATACCCATGACCATAGCGAACGCCCGCGTCTTTTCTTCTTCCGGTATTTCCCCGAATTTCTCGACCATCGCCAGTTCCATTTGGTTTAGCGAATTGTCGTCCGTGCTTTGAACCAGGTCCGCGACCGAACAGCGGAAAATCCGCGCAAGTTCTTCTACACGGGCGAGGGGAGGGGCAGAGCGCCCGTTCTCCCACCGAGAGACCTGATTAGGCCCGACGCCCATTAATGCGCCAAGTTCACGCTGTTCCATCCCGACGCGCCGCCTCATCGCCGCGATCTTCTGTCCGAAGGTTTCTTCCGGCAGAATGTCCACGACGGCTTCAATCGTTTCGGCGCTGACATTCAGCACGTCAGCCATGTTACGCACCCGAAACGCATCAAGCCCGCGACCGCCACTTTCTACCGTTCGGTACTGCTGGTCAGAAAGCCCAACGGCCTTGGCTACGTCCCGAAGACTTCGCCCCGCTCGTTTGCGCAATTCCGCAAGCGTTTCCTTGTTCGTGCCCATCGTCCCCCGCCCGATGTTTCCATATTCTCATACCGATACGTGAATCATTCCCACTCGCCAAGTGAGGTTGATTTTTGGCGCTCGAAGAAGTCGCTGGAAGACGACCGAAAACAAGGGGAGCCTCACCACTGGCCCCCCTGTCTTGAAAAGACGTTCCTGCAACCGTTCCGCCGTCCCGAACCGAAATTGGTACGCTGTTGCAGGCCCCGTCCTGCAACCCTGCCAGGTGGCGAACCGGGGGGTAGCAAGTGCAAGGGCGAGGACGGGGAGGGGACCCGCCTGCACAAGCGCGAAGCGCGCGGAAGGTGGGGAGGGTTCCCCGGCATCGAGGCGCAGCCGGTCCTTGTGCGCGCGAGGGGGGAACTCCCCTAAGCCTTCTAGGGTCTAGTGTAACGCGCCGTCATACTTCGTTACCCTGTGTGTAGCACGCCGAACCCGGAGTGCAGGCCATGTGCAACGGCCACCACGCAGAAAACAGCGTGCGTGTAACGGAAAATCGCTTCAAAAAAGCGATGTGTAACCATAAAGGATACACGGAAAGCCATAAAAGGTTTACTTTCAACAACTACCCACCTACAAACAGATATGCAGGATACGCGCTTTGTCCGACAAATCGCACCTGATCTC
>CAYGNU010000801.1:0-1905 GCA_964351175.1 uncultured Roseivirgaceae bacterium
CTAAGGGTGCCTATTACGGTAATGATGATTATTGTGTTTGAGGAGATTCCAAGCCTGAGACCAATCGCAATTATGCTTACTGAAAAGGGAAAACTCAATTACCTTGAAGACGATGAAGATGATTAATTCAAAAGTTGTTTTCATCTTAAAGTGTTTATAACAGTAAATCTTTATTATTTTTCTAAACTATTAGTCACCAACACTTATTACAAATTGCTGGATTTGTAATAATTACAGCCTAAATGTGAATGAAAAACTTCTCTTTTGTTTTTACCATATGTTTAATATCGGTGGTGCATGCGAAGGCTCAGAATGACTCTACCAAAATTGAACTAACTGGTTATATCGACACCTACTATGCATCTTACAGCAATAAGTTAGCACCTGATGAACTGCAACCTTATATTACTGTTGGCCCAAGAGACAATCAGTTCGGATTAAATATTGCAGAGATTGGAGCTACTTACAATACCGGAGAAGTACGTGGAACCTTTGTTATTCAGTATGGCGATATTGCGGAGGCTACTTGGTCAGATAGATTTAAAACCATTCAGGAAGCTTGGGTTGGTATAGAAGTAACTGAAGATCTCTGGTTAGATGGTGGTTTTTTCACCACCCATATCGGTGCAGAAAGTTTTTTACCCAAAAACAACTATTTAAGCTCAACAGATATTGGGACTTTTTATGAACCATTTTACCAAAGTGGAGTAAGGCTCTCCTATGAGAAGTCTGAGAAATTCACAGCACAGTTTCATATTGTCAGTGGTTACAATCTTTTTATTGACAATAACGATGCAAAATCTATTGGTATGCTATTTACTTATAAAGTAAGTGAGGAGGTTTCTTTCTCATACTCTAATCTTTATGGAAGAGAATCTCCGGAAGGATCAGAAAAGCAAGGTCGATCCTATCATAACTTATTCGTTAATTGGGATCCAAATAATAAAGTTTCAGCTGTACTAGGAGGAGATGTGAGTACACAGACTAATTCAAAATTAAACGATCCAACAAGAACTGCTATTATGCTTAATGCATTGGGAAAAGTTAGATATCGATTTACAGATAACTATAGTGCTACTGGTCGGTTAGAGTTTTTTAGTGATGAAGATGGATTTATTTCAGAAATACTTGTAAACCGGAATGGAGGCAGACAAGGGCTAAATGCAACTGCTTTTACGCTAGGTGTTGAGTATGCACCAACACAGCAATCTTACCTGCGAACAGAGACTAGGTGGACCTGGGCTGACAAAGACTTACAAATATTTAATAAAGGCGGGAGCGCATCTAATGTGCGTGCAGAGTTTTTAATAAATATGGGTTTTTACTTTAATAAAAGACTTAAGTAGTTATTATTAAGTGAATGAGTGCGCAGAAAAGATTGATGATCAAAACGTGGAGAAGAGACTGTAAAGTGCTCATCTTTAAAACCGAATAGCCCTAAGTTTCAACAGGATAAATATGAACACCAATCCCAATAATCTGTCAAGGTTAATGATCTTTTCCCCGCCATTGGATTTACTTTTTTCAATTCTTTTAGTCGAATAATTAATATTGCTTTAAACAAAGTTTTGCATTGGTAGTTACTTTGACATTGTAAGTATGATGAGTGAGTTTTAGTGAGTCTAATTAGAAGTTTTCAACTGGCATTTTTATTTTTTCTATTCTATTCTTCACTAGAAGCTCAGGTGACTTTAAGTGAGGAAAATGACACATACATCATAAACTCAGGAATCTTTGTTTATGCTACCTCAGATACGATCAGCGGCGTTCAAGCATGGGGAGAAATAGTAAACGATAACCTCCGAGCAGTTTCCGATAAAACAAATCCCGGCATAAGCAACTTTGCCTACTGGATTCAAATACCAATTACGAATAATGCAGTAGACTCGAGTTTCTATCTGGAGG
>CAYGNU010000802.1:0-1895 GCA_964351175.1 uncultured Roseivirgaceae bacterium
TTGTTGCTCATACAAATTCAGCGGCACACACATTTCAAAGTTTTCACACAGGCTGGGAGCATCGGAACTAGGGGAAAAGATCAGGGTGGATATTTTATACTTGATATTTAATTAAAAATAACCAAATTTAAATGTTTAATAATCAATCTATTATTGTAGATGAGTAACATTTGAGTAATTTATTTGTTGCCAGATGAATATGATTCAGATGATCAAACAGTTCCATTGGAACCTTTAAATACTGGTAGAGGTAATTTCTAATTAAGTAAATTTAAAATGAGCCAAGATAACAAACAGGATAGTAAGCCCGATAAGGTGATAAAAACTGGTGGTGGTAAAACAGGAGGTTAATTGATAGAATACTAGCCTTCAGTTAGATTTTTTAGCTGTTGCCCTATATATCTTTCACTAAATCCTGCGACCATAGAAAGTACTAATTTTGCACTGAGTGTTTCAGAAGTAATTTCCATAGCTATTCCTGCCATAATGAATAAAATCATTGAGGCACCTGATATTCCTCCAAGAATAATTCTAGCACTTCCCCAAAATAAATTTTCTCGTCTGGAAGAATTTGGAGTAATTTTAAGTTCTTTACTACTGATTAATATTGATATTAAAGCCCCTACTGTTCCTAGTCCAAATCCCATTAGTATTTCATAAATATTCCGAGTAATTGTTATTGATAAAAATGTAGAATCATTATGAAAACTTATATTTAAAAAAAAGGTAAAGCTAAAAAGTATTGTTGTTATTAATACACTACTTCCTATATAAAAAAACTTAGAATGGAATTGAATTTGATCTGAAATTCTTTTTCCAATTTCTTTAAAATTTTCAACAGCTTTGTCTTCATTTGAACTATTTATTGCATTAAATAGAGCTCGACCTAAATCTCTATTGAGCGTTTTTTTTACTTTAGTAAAAGAAATTGAGTTCTCGATTTGTGAATCTATTTTATCAAATTCTTCAACTGCCCTTTTGTAATGCTCAGGAGGGTTTGCGTCACTAATTTCCCATCTTGTCAAACCTTTTACTGTTGAAAAGACAATAACTTGAGGACTTGAACCATGTATATCAGTTATTTCATATCCATTTTCTGAAAGATCACCTAAATTATATTTGGTTTTATCTTGAGGAATTGAGTTGTTTGAATTAGACATAACTTTATTCATTAAATGAATAGAATAACTATAAACTCATAAATATCAAACTACCTCAGGAACGTGCTCCGGTTTGGCATTTTTGTAAGCAGGGCGAGGGGAGAGACCGAAGAGTTCAAACATGTGCATGTCTTCGTCTAGCTCGTTGTTGTCGGTAGTGAGAAGTTTTTCTCCGGTAAAAATAGAATTAGCTCCAGCCATGAAGCAAAGCGCTTGTTCTTCAAAAGTCATGCGTACTCGACCTGCAGATAAACGAACCATAGATTCGGGCATCAGAATTCGTGCTGTTGCAATCATACGAGCCATTTCCCAACTTGGTACTTTAGGCTGACCTTCCATTGGAGTCCCATCAACGGCAATCAATGCATTTACAGGCACGGATTCTGGATGTTGGTCTAAGTTAGATAGAGTATAAAGTAATCCCATTCGATCTTCATGAGTTTCACCCATTCCTACAATTCCACCAGAACACACAGAAATGTTATTGTCTTGTACTTTTTTAATGGTATCTAAACGGTCTTCGTAGGTTCTGGTCGTGATAATCTTTTTGTAGAAATCCTCGCTGCTATCCAGATTATGGTTGTAAGCATAGAGTCCGGCTTCTTTCAATTTCGCAGCCTGATCGTCGGTTAACATTCCCAAAGTTGCGCACACTTCCAAGCCTAAATCAGCAACACCAGAAACCACATCTAATACTTCATCAAAATCTTTGTTTTGCCGTGCGCTTCTCCATGC
>CAYGNU010000803.1:0-1894 GCA_964351175.1 uncultured Roseivirgaceae bacterium
CCTTCAAGTCCATCGCGGCCGGCTCTCCCTGTTTCTTGATAATATCCTTCTAAAGATTTAGGCACATCATAATGAACCACAAACCTCACATCAGGCTTATCAATACCCATTCCGAAAGCAATTGTTGCCACTACAATATCAATATCTTCATTTAGAAATCCATCTTGATTTTTTTCTCGAACAGCTGCATCTAGACCAGCATGGTAGGGCACTGCATTGAAACCATTAACATTAAGCATCTCTGCAATCTCTTCTACTTTCTTTCTGCTTAAGCAATAAATTATTCCACATTTGCCTTTATGACCTTTGAGAAATTGAATCAATTGCTTTTTGGCATGACGTTTTTGCCTTACTTCATAAAATAGATTAGTTCTATTAAATGACGATTTAAAAAGATTAGCCCCTTCCATATTCAGGTTTTTCTGAATATCAAGTTGAACTTTTGGTGTGGCAGTTGCAGTAAGTGCTATTATCGGTAAATCACCTATTTGGGCAATTATCTCTTTAATTCTTCTGTATTCTGGTCTAAAGTCATGACCCCATTCGGAAATACAATGAGCTTCATCTACCGCAACAAAAGCAATATTAACTTTCTTAAGAAAATCTACATTCTCGGGCTTAGTTAATGACTCAGGAGCTACATAAAGTAGTTTGATATCACCATTAAGACATTCCTTCTTTACTCTGGTTATTTCCGACTTAGATAGGGTAGAATTTAGAAACTGGGCATTAATACCAAAGGCATTCATTTGATCCACTTGGTTCTTCATCAATGCTATTAACGGTGAGATCACAACCGCTAATCCATCTGCTACTAAAGAGGGTAATTGATAACATAAAGATTTGCCTGCTCCTGTAGGCATTATCACAAATGTATTATGCCTATTAAGGATGTTTCTGATTATAGCTTCCTGCGTTCCCCTGAACTGACTATAGCCAAACACTTCCTTGAGCTTATCTCGTAATATATCCGTTTCTGCTGTCAGCATCTTTGTAATTGATAAAGTACTATTTCTCTACGTTTTATTATCTTTGCCCCGCCTAAATCACCAATCTAAAAGGAATTGAAGTTAGCAAAAAATATTCAAAATATCGCCAAAGGAGTACTTTTAAATGAAGCTGCTGCCCTCCAAAAATTATCATCTCTAATTGATGAAAAATTTGAGAAATGTGTTCTTGATATTTATAAATCAAAGGGCCGTGTAGTTATAACTGGAATTGGTAAAAGTGCTATTGTGGCTAACAAAATAGTGGCTACTCTTAACTCTACTGGAACACCAGCCTTGTTTATGCATGCAGCAGATGCGATACATGGTGACTTAGGAATGATCCAAAAGGATGACATTGTTATTTGTTTATCTAAAAGTGGAAATACCCCAGAGATCAAGGTACTGGTTCCATTAATAAAAAGGACAGGATCAATATTAGTTGGGCTAGTGAGCAATACCGATTCCTATTTAGGCCAGCAATCGGATCATGTGTTAAATGCTACTATTGATGAGGAAGCATGTCCAAATAGTTTAGCGCCAACCACAAGTACTACGGCTCACATGGCCATTGGCGATGCTCTTGCGGTCTGTCTTATGGAATTAAATAATTTTACCAGTGAGGACTTTGCTAAGTATCACCCCGGAGGGGCTTTAGGAAAGCAACTCTATTTAAAGGTAGATGATATCTATGTTCAAAATGAAGTGCCTGTTGTAAAACAAAGTACTTTGTTTAAAGAGGTCATATTAGAGATCTCATCAAAAAGACTTGGTGCTGCGGCCGTTGTTAACGAAAATGAAGAGTTAATAGGTATTGTAACCGATGGTGACTTAAGAAGGGCGATAGAAAAGGGATTTGATTTAGATAAAGTAGCTGCCTCTGAAATTATGAGTGGTATGCCAAAAAA
>CAYGNU010000804.1:0-1889 GCA_964351175.1 uncultured Roseivirgaceae bacterium
ATGTATATAGTATAAATCTATCAGAAAATAACCTCTAATATCGGGGTGATTATTATGGTTTTTGTTTTAGTCAACACTTCAGTTTTGGCGCAGGAGGAGTGGGAGAAAAATGATGGTGAAATTGAGGACGTAGAGATACAGATTGTTAAAGATAGGGAGATCATATTGCCTAAGGCCAATCGAAATTTCGAGAAAATATCTCCTTTAAGTCTTGAGAGAACTCAGCCTAATTTGGAATATTTTTTTAGTAATCTGAACCTTCCTTTACCTGCTTTAAATATTAGAGTGAGACCATTAAGGATGAAAGATGAACCTTTAAATAAATTGTACGGTAATTATGTCAAAGCTGGGTTTGGCAATTATGTGACACCCTACCTAGAGGGGTATTTCTCAAATAAAAGAGACAACCAAATGATGTATGGCGCTCATTTCAACTACCTTGATTCTAGAAATGGGCCTGTTGATGGGAAGAATTCTGGATCTGGTGTATTAAATGCAAATGTTTTCGGAAAATACTTTGGAAAGAAAGTTACTGCTAGTGGCGAAATTGGATTTGATAGAAGTCGTTATAATTTTTACGGTTACCCTGAAAACCAGGAAGTTGGAAGTGATACACTAAAGCAAAATTTTAATGTTATGCACATTCAAGGGTATTTAGAAAACACCCAGGCTGAAGCTAATTTAAATTACCTTGCGGGTTTTCAATTTGATTATTTAACTGATAATTATGAAGCAAAGGAAAGTGAATTCCAAATTGATCTTAACACTGCGTTTAACCTTGGGGAAAATACACGAGCTGAGATAAAAAGTGATTTGGATATTATTTCCCAAAAAGATGTATTGTTAGATGTGAAGACGAGAAATATATTTAGAGTCAACCCTAGTTTGACGTTTGAATATGGTGGTTTCTTAATTAATGCTGGGTTTAAAACAATATATGAAAACGATACTTTAGGAGATTCTGATGAAGTTCATTTCTATCCAGTAGGTAAAGCACAATTTCGTTTAGCTTCAGGATTTACCGTTTTTGCTGGTATAGATGGAGACATAGAAAAACTTACCTTAAGAAAGTTGACGAACGAAAATCCATTTTTGGCACCCAATTCACAAGCCTTTAATTCAAACAAGACATTTCAATTTTATGGTGGTATCGAGGGTAGCTTGAGTAGTAAAATGGGCTTCAAATCGGGTATAAGTGTAAGTACATACAAAAACCTATATTACTTCATTAATAGCCCATTAGATCAGTCGAAATTCGTTGTAGTCTATGATCAAGGTAATACTTCTATAGTAAATATTTATGGAGAATTGAGTTACAATAGAAATGAAGCTTTAAGGTTTACGCTGCGCGGAGACTATTGGGGTTATGATACAGATGAGATCCAAGAGGCTTATCACAGGCCTAATTATAAACTGTCTGCCATCTCAACTTATAAACTATACGATAAATTCAGGTTTGAAGCAGAGGTGTACGCTTTAGGGGGTATTAAAGCATTTGATTCAAATACTGGAGAAGATGTAAGTTTAGATGCAGCACTTGACCTCAATTTGAAAGCCGAATACTTGCTGTCTAGACAATTCTCAGCTTTTGTTAGGTTAAATAACATTCTTTCAAGCAATTATGAAGTTTTATATAATTATCCATCAAGGGGATTGCAGGTGTTAGCAGGTGTTACATATAGCTTTTAATCATCATTAGTGAGGTTATTGACATAAATTCCTATATTGTATCGTGTTTAATGTAAGCTGATTAGATTTTGCGCAGTCGAAATTTCGATTATTTTTGTATTTACATACTTAACCAACAACCTTAAAGCATAAATAATGGCTAAGAAAAAAGATGATGAAATAGAAGATAACAACGACTTCAATGATGATAACCAAAATGA
>CAYGNU010000805.1:0-1887 GCA_964351175.1 uncultured Roseivirgaceae bacterium
ATTCCATTGCCGTATTGGCTAGTGGTGGTGTACCCAAGTTAGCTGCCTTAAACCTACATAATGGTACCATTTACAGATGGAACCGGCCATGCTATGGTTCAAATAATGGCATAGCACATGTAAGAATCGAAAACAGGTACATTCCTTCAGGGCCTAGCGTGATAGATGAAATGGCCAATTTTGCCTTTTGGGTAGGTGTAATGATTGGCCGTCCTCCCTCTTTTGACAATATGGAGGAAGTTATGGACTTTAAAGATGCGAAGGCTAATTTTGTGAAAGCAGCCAGATGTGGAAAGGAGTCAATTCTTATTTGGAAGGGCAAACAAGTATCCGTAAAGAAAATAATCATAAACGACTTGCTACCAATAGCCTATGCAGGACTTAAAAAAGCAGGAGTTGCTGATGAAGATATTAAGCGCTATCTGGAGGTGATTGAAAAAAGAACCAAAGGGCAAACGGGATCAGAATGGATGGTGAAAAATTACAGAAAGTTACGAACTGGCATGAATCAGGATGATGCACTCATCTCCTTGACTAAGGCTATTCACAAAAATCAGAATACTTCTAAACCAGTTCATGAGTGGCCACAACTTGAACCAAAACCAAAAATACATGAAACCGCACATTTGGTAAGTCATGTGATGTCAACCCAACTATTTGTAGTTAATGAAGATGATCTGGCTGCACTAGCTGCGAGTATTATGCTATGGAAAAACGTACATCATGTGCCTGTAGAAAATGAAAATAGGGAGTTAGTTGGACTACTTACCTGGACACACATGAAACGATTTAAAGAAAATGAAGGCGATGCTAATCAGTACCAAAAAGTATCTGAGATCATGGTTAAAAAAGTATTGACTGTTGGACCTTATACAGAAATTAAAGATGCTATTGAGCTGATGAAAAAGAATGAATACGGCTGTTTGCCTGTAGTTCAAGATCAGCATTTAGTAGGCATCATCACCATAAAAGATGTAATAGCCTTAGACCATGGTTAAAATCTATAGCAAACCGTTAGATAAGACATTAGAAATTAACAGAATAATTGGTCAAATAAATGGAAGTCTACCTGGGCCTACGGTAATTTTTACAGCTGGAATTCACGGCAATGAACCTTCAGGCGTTTTTGCTTTACAAAGAGTAATAGAAGAATTAAAGCCCAAACAGAAATTAATAAAGGGTAACGTCATTGCCATCAGCGGCAACTTAGATGCGCTTTCTAAGGGTATACGCTTTAATCAGCAAGACCTTAATAGGTTATGGACTGTGAAAAGAATGGATGAGGTGAATAATGGCTATCTATCCGCGACCAATGAAGATATAGATGAATTGGTCGATATTCATAAGCAAATCAAGAAGGCAATTAGTGAATATCCCGGGCCTCATTACTTTATGGATCTTCATACCACGTCAAGTGAGTCCATTCCCTTTTTAACTGTTAATGATAGCTCCCTTAATAGAGATTTTGTTGATCAATATCCTGTCCCCATCATTTTCGGTATAGAGGAATTTATTGAAGGACCCGTCCTAAGTTATATTAACGAACTGGGTTATGTCTCTTTTGGTTTTGAAGGCGGCCAGCATGATGGTTTATATTCTATTGACAATCATATAGCGTTTATCTACTTGACCTTAGTTTATGCGGGAATTATAAATAAAAAGGTTGGTAACTATAATCAGAATTACGAAATGCTGTCAAAGAGCTCAGTAGACTCACGTGGTTTTTATGAAGTATATGAACGGTTGAAAATTAAAAATGACGAAGTTTTTAAAATGAAGCCAGGCTATGTAAATTTTCAAATAGTTAAAAAAAACCAAGTACTGGCACAACTTAATGGAGGGAAGATTAAAGCCAAAAAAACTTCAAAAATTTTCATGCCTCTTTAC
>CAYGNU010000806.1:0-1886 GCA_964351175.1 uncultured Roseivirgaceae bacterium
CCCTTTAGGGACATCGCACCAAAGTGAGGAGGCTCCACCACTTATAAGGCAAATGACAATATCTTTCTCAGTGGTTTTATTGAGCAATTCAATGGTCTGCCTTACCGCCAAATCGCAGTTATCATCTGGTACTGGATGAGCACTTTCAACAATTTTGATGTGGTTAGTTGGCAGCGAGTGGTGGTATTTAGTAGTTACAATCCCATCAGTAATGTTGTCGCCCAATATTTTTTCTACTTCTACAGCCATGGCTGCCGCTGCCTTACCAGCACCTGTTACATATATGTTTTCAACATCTTTTAGAGCTTGAGATTCTCCTAAAATGATAAGTTGGTGTTCTTTAATTTTGATATGCTGTGGTAGAAGGTAGGAGGGCTGTACTGCTTTTACAGCTGCGTGAAATATTTGAAGGGCATCTTGTCTTGCCGACATGTACTAGAATTTAGTAATTGGTTAAGTACATTAAAAATGCCTTTTTATTGTTGTAATAGCAAAACAATGGATTGCTGAAAAGAACACTCTTGCCGGAAAATAGAGGGTTAGCGTTTATAAACCTTTATTAATCCGATATCTCTACTTCAAACAGATTTGAAGATCACGGACAATTTTATTCATTAAAAAGTTATGAATAAAATTTCCGAAATGACGCTACGATGGCAATACAGTTACTTTATCTTCTGATAAACGGCTGCCTTTTTAAAGAACCCTTCTTTGAATAATCTATTAAAAGCCTTTTTATCTGGGTCTATCGAATAAGTATTGTCACTCACTTTAGTAAAGGAAGTGATAGAGAAGAAGTCCTTTAACTCGCCATCATATTTACCCTTCTTATTTTCAGAATCTTCAGTTTTAAAATTACCTACTGCAGAGAGCTGCAAACTTCCATCACTCAAGTTTTCAATCAAGTAGGAATTCCAATAATTAGAATGCGATTCCTTTTCATTAAGGACTATGCCCTTTCCAAACTGCTTAATTATCAGCGAGTCAGATAGGTATTTTGAGAGTTTGATGGTAATGTCATAATGAATAGAATCATTGGTTTCAGTATATGGAATCCCTTCGTTTATAGGCACAGCATCATCATAAAGTAACCCATCTTCTATACGAATAGTCGTTATTGTATCTAAACTAGCCACAAGAAAATCCTTTTTAAAAGTCTCAGGGTAAATGAATCTTTTCGTTTCAATGGTTAGGGTATCGACTTGCTTCCCATCTTCAATAAGATAAGTGCCTAGAAACGATTGTGGAAATCCTTTTAAAGAAGGATCCCCCTTTGGTTGGGGCTGTTCAAAATAGACGGTGGTGCAACTGGAGAAGACAATGGCAGAGAAAAACAATGCAGGAAGGGATTTCATAAACAGTGTGTTAGTTAATAATAAAACTAACGAATTTTGATCACCATTTATTGAAATGGGTTATTCATGAATTCTGTTGCTCCTGCTTTTTTATATCCCTTAAGTTCACTAACATAGAAAAAATGAGTAAAATATTGGATAATGGACCTGCATACCAGATACTACGGTCAAAATCTAAATTATAAAGATTTAATATTAGTAGAATAACGCTGATAGTTAATACAAAATAGGAGCCCTTTTTCTTAGTAGTATTATTCATTTTGTTTCATTGAAATTATCTCATGAAGTAACCAAGTTTCTGGGTCAATTTCAACCTGAATAACCTTTTTTGATATTCTGAATTTTGCCTTTGTTGTTAAATCACTGATATCAAGTGTCTCAGTTCTGCTTGTGCCATCATCAAAAGTCATTTTAATATCAATAGGGAATGTAAAGAGGCCGGCCTTTTGAATTTGCTTAATTTCAATATCCATGAATTCACCAGCATTCTTCCAGTTAATCTCTAATTTTGGATGCCCTGCCTGATAAAGC
>CAYGNU010000807.1:0-1879 GCA_964351175.1 uncultured Roseivirgaceae bacterium
AAGTAAATATACAATTGAAAGCAAAATAAAGAATGGTGATAACTCGGCAATCGCAGCTTGATATAGTGATAATTTCTCAAATTTTACTTCTAAGCTTCCTGTCTTTTTGCCACCGTATATAAGATACGATTTATGAGCAATAAGGTGATTCTCTGGAATATTTAAAAATTTATTCTTATGAGATGCTAATACAGTCCCAGTACTATCAAAGATAGAGCATGAAACAACATTCAATGCGATACAGATTTTATCAAGTGTATTCTTGGCATGATACAAGTCGCCTATAACTAGTGATTCGGCAATATTACTTGAAACAGCATTAACTGAATTTTCTACTAAGCTTTTATTGCTTTCATTATACTTTGCAACATATCTAAAAATAGATATAGAAAACACAGAAAAGGCAAAGAACATTAAGATAAGAGTAAAGTGAAGTCTGCTCCTCGAAATAAGTGAGTATTTCATCTTATATTCTCCTTAAAATGAATGAACATTGGAGAAATAGAAGTCATGTCAAATGGTTTTTCCTTTTTCATGATCCAGTTCATTTTTAATGTTCCAAGTGGGATTATTGGAACATCATTTTCTAGTATATTACTTATTTTCTCATAGTAGTCTTGGACAACTCTTCTTGACTCACTATTTTGATCTATCTTTAAGCTTTTAATTTTCTGATCATCATAGCTGCCGAAATTCATTGCTCCATTTCTATAAAAAGTTGATTCTATGAGGTAGCTTGCGGTCGGAATAGTCGCAACCATTCCTCTGAAATAGAGTTTAAAATCTTTTTTTGTTCTCAAATGATGGTAATAATCTGCCAGTTTTCCTTTCCCATAAGTTTCATGAAGAACCTTCCATGAAAATGGAAGGCCAATTTTACCGAGATCTTCTTTAATACGTTCAAGAGCATACTGCCCCATAGGATGTATTTCTTTGGGAACAAGAACGACCATATCATCCTTACTAGGTAATTGTTTTTTGGGTATTTGAGATAAATAATATTTTGCTTTGTTTAAGTTGTACTCAGTATTACTTTTCCTATAGCCAAGTATTCCATACGGGAGAATCGTTGATGGGATAAAATCTTCTGATATTGTTTTTCCTTCAACTATTTGAGTTCTGTTAATAGCGTGCATAATAGCAAGCCTTAGATTTTTATTTTTAAAAATTGCTAGTTTTAGATTAAATCCAAGCCAAAAAGAACCGAGCATTGGATATGAACCCACAATTAAATCATCTCTATTCGATAATTCATCAATTTTTTTTCTGGAAACCTCCATCAAATCAATATTTCCTTTCTCAAATTCCTCTAATGCTATATCTTGATCGTACTGAGCAAAAACTAATTCATTAATTTTAATAGGCTCTCTATATTTATCAAAATATTTTAAAACTACTTGTTTACCTTCTTTAAAATCAGAAACTTTATAGGGGCCAGTACCAACCCAAAGCTTAAAGCCATCTTGTATGGAATTGTTAAAGTTGTTAGCTGGGAAAATTTTTATTGATGGATTGGCTAAAAAATAAAGAAAGTCTATTTCTGATTCCTTTAAGTCGATGCGAACTGTTAAACCGTCAACTTTGACTATATTTTTAATATTATCAAAAATAAGCCTCTCTTCTTCGCGTGAGTTATCTTTCACATAATTAATAGAGTAGATAATATCATCGGCATCCATTTCTTTACCGTTATGAAATTTAACACCCTTTAAAAATTTGAACTTAAATGAGGTGTAATCCTTGTTCACATTCCAATCCTCTACTAATTGTGGAATTAATTCTCCGTCTTTTCTAAAAGTGAAAGGTCTTTCAAAAATTTGATTAAAGAGCATAGCCCATATCTGTCCAGTAGTATTGACAGGATTAATATTTCTTAGAC
>CAYGNU010000808.1:0-1876 GCA_964351175.1 uncultured Roseivirgaceae bacterium
GAACTGCACTATGCAGAAGTGTTTAGTTTTAATGCCATCCTCTATAATTTCACAAAACTTTTCAAACTTATTATCAGTCGCTTTAAGTACTTCTGAGTTTTGAAAGAAGCGAGCTCCGAGTTCATGGACATCAAGTAGGGACATACCAGCATAGCTTTCGCGTTTTCCATCAATTGCAAGAGTATCTCTTCCCGATTTCAAGGGTTTTGAGATAATTTTTTAGGGATAAAGCCTTGTTCTAAGTTGTTATCATTAAATAAAAACTTTTCTGAACTATAGAGAATTGTCTCAAGGCATGCAAGGCCACAGCGGCAATTACTTCTTTGATAACAGAAAGATTCAATTATATCGGTTCTGAATATTGAGGATTTAATTAGCTCCATACTTTCATTAGAGGAAAAATTAATCATTTGGACTCCATTCTTTTTGGTTATGGAGTATTGTGTGAAAATTGCCTTAATACAAGAAGAAAAAGAGTGTAAATAATACAGCGGCAGTGTGTTAAAACAGCGTTATCATGTATAGTCTTCCTAATGGAAAAGCAATTTATACTTGATTTCGTCTCATCGGAAGTGGCGAAGTTGAGAAATGGTAAATACTATTCAATTTTTTTGGAGGCAGGGCATTTCAGTCCTGGGAATATAGAGAAGAGTTCTTTAAGGTCTTTTGAATCTTCTGTCGATTTGGCTAAAGAGTTAAAATATAGTTTTGGTAGAAGAGTCAGAGTACTTCTTGGAGTTCTAGTCGATGATCTTGGGCTTACTTGTTCAGAGGGGTTATGTTCTCCACAAGGTATATTGAAGCACAAAGGCTTACCCACAGAGTATGAACAGATATTAAATGACTTAGGATTAAAAATACCTTTTGAGGTTAAGCTTTCTTCAGAGAGGAATATTAAAAATAAGGCAATAAATATTTTTAAAAAAGATCTAAGTGTTTTAAGAGGGAACGAAAATTTTAAAGTTACTGGAGATATAGGCCATCAGGGATATTATTTGGATGATATTTTCCTTGGAACTTCTTCTGGCTATAAATTTGCTATTAGATGCCCATTACTCATGGGAGTCCATTATTATTTAACATTTCTTGATATGAATAAAAAACTTCCTTTTTCGGAAAAATTCTATATTTTTGATTGGTCTTTGTTTTCAGAGATGGCAAAAGTTAATCAAGGCAGATATGTCTTCGAACACTTATTTAGAAGCAAATTTATTAGTCCTGACAAAGAAATGTTAATTTTAAACACATTTACGAATGACTCTCATACAGATGCTATAATCAGCGATGTAAATGGGGATAGAGTAAACCTTCATTCGGAGTTTTTCAGCCAAGAGGAATCAGTTTATGCCGGTTTATTTGGATTATAATGCTTCTACACCAGTAGCTCCCACAGTTCTTAATTCAATGGTTGGAACTTTAAAGATGGTTGGTAATCCATCTAGTCAAAGCATAGAAGGAGCTCTACTCAGAGATGTGCTCGAGTCTTCAAGATTAAGAGTTGCATCACTAATAAATGCGAGCAGTTCTCAACTAGTTTTTACTTCTGGTGCAACAGAAGCCAATAACCTCTGCTTAAAGTCTGTTTTTAGTAGTTCAATTGAAGATGGTAAAAACCATTTCATTACTAGCAACATCGAACATAAGTCAGTGCTAAGTGTTTTTAAAGAACTTGAGAAAAGTGGAGCTGATGTTACTTATTTACCCGTTGATGAGAATGGCTTAATAAGCGTTTTTGATCTTGAAAATGCTATTAATGATAGAACAAAACTTTGTTCTATCATAGGTGCTAATAATGAACTAGGAGTAATTCAAAATCTAAGTCAAATATCTAAAGTGTTGAAGAGGAATGAGATACTCTTCCATTCAGATGCTACAC
>CAYGNU010000809.1:0-355 GCA_964351175.1 uncultured Roseivirgaceae bacterium
GCCTATGAGATTCGAAACTTAGTTTCTCAAGCAGCTCCACCTCTTTCTGATCAACGAGATAAGATTGGAAGCCAAGCTGATTGAAGGAAAACAGGAAATTTGGATCATGTTTAAAGATTCTCTGGAAGTGGGTAAGGTTGGCAAGTCCTGTTTTCGGATCATTAAGGTCCAATTTGTTATCAATAGACAGGAGAGAAATGAGCTTATTTTGGTTCTCATATGCCAAATATTGACCAATATCCATGTTATGACTTCCACCAATTATCAAAGGAAGAATTTGACGATTCATCAAATACTCGCAAACTTCTTTCAAGCGCTGATAAGTATCTTCTAATTCTGGACCGTTTCTGAAATT
>CAYGNU010000809.1:365-1874 GCA_964351175.1 uncultured Roseivirgaceae bacterium
CTCAAGATTGATATAGAATGAATGAGAAAGTGAAGATGAAGGCAGTTTGGAAATGGATATATCCTTTCCAATGGGATCAAAAAAGAGTTGAAGGTCCATTTAGCTAATATAAGGCTTAGGCAAAAATAGTTTTACTGATGAGAGGCAATTTAAACTATGTGATGTTACTGAATGGCTCGTATTTGCCCTGCTTAACTTCTATATTTTCAAGTAATAGGAAAGTCAAACAAAAAAGGCTGACTCATTTGTGTTTGAGACAGCCTCTTCTGAGATAATTAATTTGAAGGATTAGCCTCCAAAGTCATCAAATCTGATGTTTTCATCAGGAATACCATAGTCTTCACCCATTTTCTGAACTGCAGCATTCATAAGTGGAGGTCCACAGAAGTAAAGTTCAATATCTTCAGGAGCATCATGCTTACTCAAGTATTGATCAATCACAGCTTTGTGAACGAACCCTAAGAATCCATCACCGTCTTTGTCATGAATGTCTTTTTTCACTTTCCAATTATCTTCCGGGAGTGGTTCAGACAATACTATAAAGAAGCTGAAATTAGGGAAGGTTTTTTCTAGTTGATAAAAATGATCTAAGTAGAATAGTTCTCTTTTGGATCTACCACCGTACCAATAAGTCACCTTTCTGCCTGTTTTCAAAGTTTTGAAAAGGTGGTATAAGTGTGATCGCATTGGAGCCATACCTGCACCTCCACCGACATAGAGCATTTCTGCATCTGTCGGGTTGATGAAGAATTCACCATATGGACCTGAAATAGTAACTTTATCCCCTTTCTTACGGGAGAAAATATAAGAAGAAGCAATACCAGGATTTACCTTCATCCATCCGTTTGCTGCTCTGTCCCAAGGTGGTGTTGCGATACGCACGTTAAGCATAATTTCACGACCTTCAGCAGGATATGAAGCCATCGAGTAGGCACGCTCAATTGTCTCAGTATTTTTCATTTTAAGATCCCAAAGACCAAATTTGTCCCACTCTAATTGGAACTTATCTGCTTGATCATGCTCCTCAGGGTGAGCCGTAATGTCCATCCCTTTGAAATCAACCTCACACTCTGGAACTTCTATTTGGATATAACCACCAGCTTGATAGTCCATGTCTTCAGGGATCTCGACAACAAATTCTTTGATGAATGAGGCAACGTTATAGTTTCTAACAACTGTTGCTTCCCATTTTTTGATACCAAATATCTCTTCTGGTATCTCTATTCTCATGTCTTCTTTCACTTTCACTTGACATGCAAGCCTTACGTTCTCTTTTTGCTCAGTCCTACTTAAGTGACCTACTTCAGTGGGAAGCACATCTCCGCCACCTTCTTCCACTTTACACTTACACATTGCGCAAGTGCCACCACCACCGCAAGCAGATGGGAGGAATATTTTCTGGCCAGAAAGAGTTGATAATAGTGTAGATCCAGCACTTATTGTGATTGGATTAGATTCATCACCATTGATGATGATATTCACCGGACCCGATTGTACAAGTCTTGATTG
>CAYGNU010000810.1:0-1871 GCA_964351175.1 uncultured Roseivirgaceae bacterium
ATTGTAAATAGGCCAGTAATTTTTTTAGAACTTTTAACTTTTTCCTCAACCGTTGCCTTTTTGTCCGCTTTGGTCTCGGTTTCTTCACCTTTCTTTTTGTTTTTACTCTTTTTTCCTTGACCTAAAACGAAAACAGCACTAAATAGAAAGATGCCGATTAGGAGGGTTATTCTTTTGATAATCATAGTGTGAATAATTAATTTATAAATTGGGGTAGATGGATAAAATCAATTCTTATTTTGAGCATTAATTAATGTTATAAAGACTATTTAAATTTTAATAAACATCTAATAACACATTAACAATCAAGTAAATATAATGTGTTTTTTTCGATTTGTAGAAAAAAGTTAGATAACATGAATAAGACATTTCTAATTTCTTTTCAATCAACCTTTTCACACTCAGAATACTCACTTGGTTTCAAAACCACTAGATTTGCATTATGATGACTTTTGATCAGTTTAATATCAACAATCAATTGCGTAATGCAATTGATGATTTAGGGTTTGCCAATGCCACAGAGATACAAGAACGTGCATTTTCAATAATTGCTTCCGGTAAGGATGCAGTAGGAATCTCACAAACTGGTACTGGTAAAACACTTGCTTACTTGTTGCCAATAATACAAGATCTTAAATTCTCTAAAAGTCTAAATCCCCGAGTACTTATCTTGGTTCCAACCCGTGAGCTAGTCACTCAGGTGGTGGCATCTATTCAGCAATTGACAACCTATATAAACCTCAGAACTTTGGGTGTATTTGGTGAGTCTAATATCAGATTACAAAAAGAAGCTTTGGCCGAAGGCCAAGACATCATTGTGGCAACCCCAGGCAGATTATATGATTTGATGCTGGCAAGAGCGGTAACTATGAAGGATACCAAAAAATTGGTTATTGATGAAGTAGATATTATGCTTGACATGGGTTTTCGCACTCAGATCAATCATATCTTTGATTTATTACCTTATAAAAGGCAGAATATCATGTTTTCTGCTACCATGACTGATGATGTCAATGAGTTGATCAATGATTTCTTTAATGAGCCAACACAAGTAACAGTTGCAGTTAGTGGCACACCATTGGCAAACATCAAACAAACCTGTTATCAGGTTAGGAATTTCAATACCAAAGTCAATTTATTGACTCATTTACTGATTGATAAAAACATATATACTAAGGTATTAGTGTTCATGTCCAGCAAAAGAATGGCTGATCTGCTTTTTCAAAAACTAGAAGATGAATTCGGATCGGAATATGGAATAATCCATTCCAACAAAACACAAAACCACAGAATACGAACAGTAGAAGAATTCGAAAGTGGTAAAATAAGAATCCTAATTGCCACGGATGTTATTGCCAGAGGACTCGACTTAGATAAGGTATCGCATGTAATCAATTTTGATACACCTGCCTATCCAGAGAACTACATGCACCGAATAGGTAGAACAGGTAGAGCTGCCGAAAAAGGAGAGGCGATACTTTTTTATTCCGAAAAGGAAGAGACTGCTAAATTAGAGATAGAGTCCTTGATGAATGTTGAGATTCCGTTGGTAGAATTTCCTGAGGAAGTAGAAATCAATCATGAGTTGATTCCTGAAGAGCGGCCAAAAGTCAATCAAGGAAAATATGGAAGAGATACGAAACTTGCGCCAAAAGTAGAAGATGCAGAGAAGTTGGAGAAGAATAAAAAAGTGAATTTAGGTGGCTCTTATAAGGTTAAGCTTGCCGCTAAATACAAAAAGCCTAGAACTAAAGGCGATAAGTTTAAGAAGAAGAGGTAATTATTGTAGAGATTGCCGCGGTTACACTTTGTTTCACCTCGCAATGAACTGTGGTTAAAAGCAAGTATTTAATGGTATAAAATTCGGATCA
>CAYGNU010000811.1:0-1860 GCA_964351175.1 uncultured Roseivirgaceae bacterium
AATATTTACTGATATAAAAAGCATCCTCAATACCCTGACAAGCTCCTTGTCCCATATTAGGAGTAGTGGCATGTGCTGCATCACCAATAAGACAAACTTTAACATCGTGCCAATCAGGAAGTCTCTTTAAGTCTCTAAGTGTTGCTTGATGAATGTTTTTTGATTCTGTATTATTGATAAGCTGATTTACAATAGGTGAGAAATCTTGGAAAAGACTGCTGATATAATTTTTTCGGCCCATTTCATCAGCCTTTTTCTGATGTTCAATATTTGCGACTGCGAACCAATAAACTTCACCTTCTGCAATTTGAGAAAACCCAAATCTGATTTGTTTTCCCCAAGCTTCTCGTCCAAGGTTTTTCAAATTATCTGGCAAATTTATTTTAGATATACCTCTCCAGCAGACTTGTCCAGTATTGCGTGTTGTTGAATTAGGGTAAAGCGTTTTTCTAGTTAGTGAGTCAATTCCGTCTGCGGCCAACAAAATGTCTACCATTTCTTCTCCATTTTCAAATTGCAGACGGACACCATCTGAATTAATATTGTGACCAATTAATTTTTTATTGAGAAGTACTTCATTTGATTTCTGAACTTCGTTATGTAGAATTTTTTGCAGCCTGGCACGATGAATAGCTATTGTTTTGTTACCGTTCTCATCTTGTACTACATCACTTTTAATATTTTTAAAAGGAATAAGCTGATTATTGGTGATTTCCATCTTATTAAGCTCCGTTCCTTGTTGCTTAATCTCATCTTTTATTCCAAGCCAATCCAAAATCTTAATTGCATTTGGTTGAAGCCAAATGCCAGCCCCAACTTCATTAAGTTCAACAGCTTGTTCATAAACCACTGATTCGATTCCTGATTTGCTTAAGGCCAATGCTGTTGTAAGCCCTGTTATACCTCCACCAATAATTCCTATTTTCATTTTTATTAATTAATACTAAGCTTTAGTTAAAGACTTTTGATAATTGGAATGCTACATATTTTTATTCATTAAAATATATTGTTTCTCCATTGAAATATTTTCTCTGTTATGTCTTAAAAAACCATTTTACATTAAAATATTTTTGGTGCACCGGCATTTTAATATCCTTTCGAATATCCAATTATCAATGAATTTACAAAATAATCATCTTCAAAAGGAATGTCTTGATTAATGATTGTACCAACCAAGACATCCTTGAAATCAATAGTCAAATTAGTTCAATTACGCTCATCTCAACCTAGATTAAATACAAAAGGCCAGAAAACTTCTGGCCTAGTGCTTTAACTTTTTGTATCAATTAAATCTTCTGTGATTCAATCCATCGGTCAACATGTTTTTCCAAAATTGATAATGGCATAGCACCTCCACCTAAAATGGTATCATGAAACGTCTTGATATCAAATTTATCACCAAGTACTTCCTCTGCTTTGGCTCTAAGTTCTTGTATTTTTAGCATGCCTATTTTATAGCCTGTGGCCTGGCCCGGCATTACCATATACCTTCTTACCTCTGCTTTAATGGCACCATCGGCAATAGAAGAATTTTCTTTAAAATACTTTATACCGTCTTCTTCTGTCCAGCCTTTGGCGTGTAATCCTGTATCTACCACCAGCCTTATTGCCCTCCATATTTCATTTACTAATCTGCCAAAATCGTAATACGGATTTTTATAACCACCCATCTCTTTGGCTACCACCTCAGTATACAAAGCCCAGCCTTCTACGTATGCATTGTATTCACTTTGCCTTCTAAACTGAGGTACAGATTCTAACTCCTGAGCAATAGATATTTGCATATGGTGGCCAGGGTTACCCTCATGATAGGCTACACCCTCCATAGTTGATTTTGGCATACTGTTCATATCAGACAGG
>CAYGNU010000812.1:0-1858 GCA_964351175.1 uncultured Roseivirgaceae bacterium
TTGCCTGACTTTTTAGCACCCCCCAACTCCATTACAGAAGGTGATTGCAAAGGGGCACCTATTCCAGAGGACTTACTTGATCGAAGAGTAGAGATCACTGGACCGGTCGAGCGCAAAATGATCATCAACGCACTTAATTCAGGAGCTAAGGTCTTTATGGCTGACTTTGAAGATAGCAATAGTCCTAACTGGACAAATACTATTCAAGGTCAGATCAATTTACGCGATGCCATTGATGGCTCTATTTCATATGAGCATCCTAAAACCAAGAAATTATATGAACTCAATGAAAAAACAGCAGTACTATTTGTTCGTCCGAGAGGATGGCACTTAGAGGATAAACACGTTCTCGTTGATGATCAACCCATCAGTGGCAGTCTCTTAGATTTTGGTCTTTACTTCTATCACAATGCCCAAAATCTAATCAATAAAGGTAGTGGCTCATATTTCTATTTACCTAAATTGGAATCGCACCTTGAGGCCAGGTTATGGAATGATGTTTTCGTCTTTGCTCAAGATTATTTAAATATCCCTCAAAGCACAATTAAGGCAACCGTACTTATTGAAACCATCACGGCAAGTTTTGAATTGGACGAGATTCTATTTGAGTTAAAAGATCATAGCGCAGGTTTAAACTGCGGTCGGTGGGATTATATTTTCTCCTTCATCAAAAAATTTAAAAATCTTGATGGTTTTATCATGCCCGATAGAGCTCAGATAACAATGGACGTACATTTTATGAAATCTTATGCATTGGCAGTAATCAAGGCATGTCATAAAAGAGGTGTACACGCCATGGGCGGCATGGCAGCACAAATTCCTATCAAGTCAGATCCCGAGGCCAATGAAATTGCGCTTGAGAAAGTAATGGCAGACAAAGAAAGAGAAGTTAAAATGGGCCATGACGGAACTTGGGTTGCTCATCCTGACTTAGTGAGAGTGGCAGAAAGTGCTTTTAATAGAAGTATGCCAACCAAAAATCAAATCCATATAAAGCGCAGTGACATCATAATCACAGCAGAGGATTTACTTAAAGTTCCTGAAGGTAGTATCACAGAAGCTGGACTGAGAACGAATATTAATGTAGGTATCCTTTATCTGGAGAGCTGGCTACAAGGCAATGGCGCTGCTGCTTTATATCATCTTATGGAAGATGCGGCTACTGCAGAAATCTCACGCACTCAGGTTTGGCAATGGATCAGAAATAAAGCTAAACTCGATGATGGGCGCATCATAGATGAACCCCTATATCAAGAACTAAAAAATGAAGAATTGGTAAAGATCAAAGCCTATGTAGGTGATGAGTATTATAAGAATGGTCAATTCAAAAAAGCCATTGAACTTTTTGACCAATTGGTCTTGACCAATGAATTTGAAGAATTTTTAACCCTAAACGCCTACCACCTAATCGACTAATATCATGACTAAAGAAGATCAAATAGAAAAATTATACAATGATTGGATGACAAATCCAAGATGGGAAAATGTAAAAAGACCTTATATCGCTGAAGATGTTGTGAAGCTGCGTGGTTCGGTAGTTATTGAGCATACCCTTGCTAAACTGGGAGCAGAAAAGCTTTGGAAGAAGCTTAACAACCAGCCATTTGTCGCTGGGCTTGGGGCACTTACTGGCAATCAAGCGATACAAGAAGTAACAGCAGGACTTGAAGCCATCTATCTTAGTGGATGGCAGGTAGCTGCAGATGCTAATCTTGCCGGAGAAATGTATCCTGACCAATCGCCTTACCCAGCTGATTCTGTTCCTAAAGTGGTAAAAAAGATCAATAACGCCCTGATGCGTAGGGATCAGATCCAAAGTGTTACTGGTGAATCTGATATTGATTGGATGGTGCCGATT
>CAYGNU010000813.1:0-1852 GCA_964351175.1 uncultured Roseivirgaceae bacterium
CCCCTACATCATCCCATACCCCATAATCGTCATCTAAATGCTCCAGTAGACTCATACTCACCGGTTGTAGGTTTTCTCGCTTATACTTTAGCTCTGAGATAATAGCACGATCCTTATTAACCACCGCCTGCATACTATCAACATCAGCCTTAATTTTCTGACTTAGTGCCAAAAGCTGAGAAGTTATATTCAATCGCTCCGCGTTATTCAAGCTTGTTGTATACTCAAATAGTGCCCTGTAATAATCCATATACTGTCTTATGTCCAATACCATTAACTCATAATCATATCCCACAAAACAGCCTGAACTTTCATAGTTCTCTAAGCCAAATCTGTCGCGATAATCAGCAATGTCATTTCTATAAGCATCTTTAAGATCTTCTAAAGCCTTTCCAGCGCAAATCAAGTTTTCTAATCCGTCCTTTATTTCCATGGCGGTTTCCAGGTCGTTGTAAAACTCCATCCCGCTCCTAATTTTGTTGGCTTTATCAGTGATCTCTTTCAGGTCCGCCATCTTTTCGTCAATACCCTGAAGTAGTGAAAGCTGATCCATCGCCCCAGTTAATGCCTCAATTCCAGAGAACAGCAGGTCAACCTGCCCTTTCACAGGGCAGCTCAGTGTTATAGTAAAAAGCATTACTAGCGCAACCGTACCCCGCTTCCATTTATCTTCCATAGCCTACCCTCTTTTTGTGTGTTAATTCACTAATAGCTGCTTCCTTACTACCATATTCTTCTGTGAGCTCTTGAATATCCTGAAGATCTTTAGGTGCTGTGCTGTATAGCAATTCATTCTCGTAGCTTACATCATTAATGTAAATACCACTAGTCTCACCAAATTTTACGAAGAACTCCTTTGCCTGTAAAGACTCCATCATTTCTAGGTCATGTGAATTAAACCCGAGTGTTCTGCGTAAGGCTTTAGAGGTGTCTTCATTAAGGTTCTTATGTTTCAATACCAGCTTTATATCCGTATTGGCTTTTATGGCGTCGGCGATATCACTCTCTTCGATATCATTAACACTTTGAGTAATGATGCCAATGCTTCCTCCCTCCTTCCTAACTGTTCGAAAGAAATATTCTATATACTCAACCATATCCCCTTTCAGCATCAACCATACCTCATCCATGGCAATCCTTTTCTTCACACCCTTGGGAAGCACACGTAGCTTATCCAGGGTCATATCAATTGTGATCAACATATATAATGTCATCAGTACCTCTTGCTTTGCTAAAGCGAACAAGCTGAATACAATGAACCTTTGATCAATGATATCAAAGGGCTCCCCACTATCTCTAAATACCCAACTCTCTTCACCATCTACAAATGGCTCCAGGTTCAAAAGAAGACTCTCATAATCTATATACTTGGTTCTTTTGACATCAGAGCTTTTAGCATTTAATATTTCAATGAACTTATAGAACCCACCTACACTTTTGTCATTTGTACTTTTCAAAAACTCATGAATGTGTTTTTTGAGAAGAGTTTTCTCTTCATTTGTGAGTCCTTTCTTTCCCTTCCAGATTACCCTGATAATATCCATTATCAAAAGTCTCTTCCCTATTAACTCTTCTTCACTTAGCGAAGAGGAAATCTTGAATATGTTTACACCAAGCGTTGACTTCTCTTCACTGTCAAAGTACTTCCCTGATTTTGAGGCGCATAAACCTTTGTAGCTGTGACCAACGTCCATTACTATTATATGCTCCTCACCCCCAAATGCCTTATCCAGAAGCGTGTTTTGCATAAATGATTTTCCGCTACCACTAGGGCCAATGACAACCATGTTCACATTGGTTACAGCTGCGCTATACCAGAAATTAACTTTAACCGGAGTGGCAAACCTATCCT
>CAYGNU010000814.1:0-1843 GCA_964351175.1 uncultured Roseivirgaceae bacterium
CGATTTTAAAGAATTAACAGCCAAATGGCAAGATTTGTAGAAAATTTAATTAGCGTCTTCTTCTTTTTTCTCTGGTTTAGGAAGAAGTACTTTTCTTGAAAGTCTGTATTTACCTGTCTTCTTATCTACTTCAACAAGCTTAACTTTAACTTTCTCCCCAACTTCCATTACGCCATCCATCTTCTCTACTCTTTCCCATTTGATTTCTGAGATATGAAGTAGACCATCTTTTCCTGGCATAAACTCAACAAAGGCTCCAAATGGCATAATAGACTTAACTACTCCATCGTAAGTTTCACCTACTTCTGGCATCGCCACAATAGCCTTCACTTTTCCAACAGCAGCATCCATAGCTTCTTTATTGACAGCGAAGATACTTACCACTCCATGGTTATCAATTTCCTCGATAACTACGGTAGCACCAGTGTCTTTCTGAATTTGCTGAATCACTTTACCACCAGGTCCTATAACGGCTCCGATAAGTTCCTTATCAATTTTCATGATAACAGACCTTGGAGCAGTTGGTTTAAGGTCGGCATTTGGCTGAGCCAATGTCTTCTTCATTTCATTCAGAATATGAAGTCTACCCTCTCTAGCTTGTTCCAATGCTTGTTTCAACACCTCATAAGAAAGACCATCTACCTTAATATCCATCTGTGTAGCGGTAATTCCATTCTCGGTACCTGTTACTTTAAAGTCCATATCACCAAGATGATCTTCATCACCTAATATGTCTGACAATATAGCATGATTTTTACCATCGGAGATCATGCCCATGGCAATACCAGAAACAGGCGTTTTGATCTGTATACCGGCATCCATTAATGCTAAAGAGCCTGCACATACAGTAGCCATAGAAGAAGAACCATTTGATTCTAATATATCAGAAACTACACGTATAGTATATGGATTTTCCTCAGGAAGCATTCCTTTAAGGGCTCTCCATGCCAAGTTACCATGACCTACTTCTCTTCTACCCGGACCTCTATTAGGTCTTACTTCACCAGTTGAAAATCCTGGAAAGTTATAATGAAGCATAAATTTATTAGTGCCAGAATACATCGCACCATCGATTAATTGCTCATCTAGTTTAGTGCCTAAAGTTACTGTACTTAATGACTGGGTTTCTCCTCTAGTAAACAAAGCTGATCCGTGAGCATTTGGTAAATAATTAACCTCTGACCAAATTGGTCTAATCTCATTCAGCTTTCTGCCATCAAGTCTTTTGTTATCATTGAGTACAAGATTTCTACAAGCCTCTTTTTGAATTGATTTAAAATAGGGTCCTATCAATGAAGCATCAAACTCATGTTCTTCAGGTAAGCTCTCAATAAATTCTTGCTTTAGAGCTGAGAATGATTCTGATCTAATACTTTTATCTGCAGTCTGTCTTGCTGCTATTTCAAAAGCTTTATCGTAAAGCTCTGAATGCATTTTTTCTTTAAGTGCTTCATCAGAAGACTCATGAGAATACTCTCTTTTTTCAGTTTTACCAGCTTCCTTTTCCAGTTCTATCTGAACCTTACACTGCTCCTTGATAGCCTCGTGAGCTACTTTAATAGCCTCTAGCATATCATCCTCTGAAGCTTCTTTCATCTCGCCTTCTACCATTAAGATATTGTCGATGCTTGCAGCGACTATCATATCCATATCAGCTGCTTCTTTTTGAGACTTAGTAGGATTGATTAACCACTCACCATTGACTCTTGCTACTCTCGCTTCTGAAATAGGTCCGTTAAAAGGAATATCAGATACCGCTAAAGCAGATGAGGCAGCTAATGCCGCCAAGGAATCTGGTAAAGACTCTTCATCTCCCGAAATTAATGAAATCATGATTTGAATA
>CAYGNU010000815.1:0-1834 GCA_964351175.1 uncultured Roseivirgaceae bacterium
ATCCCGACAACAAAAAGAAAAATAATTTAGGTTAATTTTAAAATATCGATGCCGGTCAAAGTGACCGGCATCGATATTTAGATTATCAATCATCAATTTGATCTAAAAATTCTTTCACTCTCTGAGGCAAAGTTTCTTCTATTTCTTCATTAGAAAACTGCCGCTCTTTGAGGTTATATTCAGCATTGTAGAGGTCCCAAGTTGTATCGGAGTCATTGGCCAAATGCTCGCAAATTTGCTTAATCTCTTTAGACTCCTCACAATCTTTTAATTTTTGCCATAACTCATTAATGGAAAAATGAGTTCCCGTCTCTACCAAACCTGAAATCAACTCAACGATATCAGCCAAATCTTTTGATCTTTTTGATGGCTCATCAGTATAGGATATTTTCTTCAAATAAATTTGTCCGAATGGGTTTGGAAAATAAATACTCCCCTCTATATGATAGCTTTCTTTTATCGCATACGCCATTCCATCCAAAGAAAAACCTCCACCCACGCCCATCACAGTTCTTGCCTGGTCATCTGTTACTTCGTCTGATATTGAATGTGCCAATACATCTACATAGCTCATTGCGCCTGGAATTTTCTTGGGACTGTGAAGTCGATAGGGAATTTTTTCATCCGGATTGAATTTTAATTCTTCTTTGATTTTTTTTATTAAGGTCTCATAAACCTTTAAGTCTCCAGCCAGACCGATACTTAAATCGATATCTCCAGTCTTTCTCTTTAATGCAGGCACCCACCCCTGGCTCACATAAAGCTCAAAAACACCTGCCCCAATCAGTAATGTCTCAGTTTCGACTTCCAATAGGGCCTGATATAAACCTGGCAAGAAAGTGTCTGTGCCTTTCATCCACTTTCGGGCCTTATCTTTATCGTATTTCATAAATCACCTTGTGTATTATTTCACTGATCACCTCTGGAACTCGATCTCTATAAAACCCTAAGTCCCATATGGCGCGAAACTGATTTAAAGAATTAATTGGATCAGCTTCATGAACCCTGCTCTCAATTATTTCATCGTGAAACGACCTTTCTACTTCCGCTAAATACCACGTTCTACCCAAACTACTTTTTCCGGGGACCAATCTATATTCCTTTTTGAGGTCCTTTAAAGATTCTTTATGGCCCCACAGATACACGTTGTCCTCTAAAATTAGCCCCATTTCTTTAGCTAACTCCATTGGCCCAGGCTTACACTTAAAAGTCTCCCATATACCTCTTATATCGATTCTGTGGTCTATTTCCTTTTCAAAAAGTGAATAAAATGGCTGTTGAACATTAACAAATGGTGTAATTAGAGTTCTTGTCATTGGCGAGGTTAATTTTACTCTCCACCACTCTGGCTCAAACTTTCTTAAGGCTCTTTGCAAATCATATAAGGTATGTACATTTAGGGCCGTCATTATTTTACTTATTTGAGGTTGGCTTAGTTTATATCTATCTGCAAATTGCAGAACCGATCGACTTGCTTGCAACTCAATATCGTCTAATTTAAAAACTGTGTCTAATATGGCAAAGCCATTCCGACTGATAAAAAGAGATGAATTTAACTGTGGGCTTCTTTGTCTTTTCTTCCTCTCAAGTCTTACGGGCATCAATTTAAAAGCCCTTTTTTTACCTGCTAGAAAAAAATAACCATCTTTTGTGAAATAACTACTTAGGTTTTTCTCGCAAAAATTCTTCTGATTTTCGTTGAGTTTTGGGGCTAAAATACCTTGGCCCTGAAGCATTTCTAACCTAACTACACTACTAGAAACTGGATAAAAATCGATGTCTTCTATTTTTATAGATTCAGGACCCCTCTCTACCATTAAATTCATTTTATATA
>CAYGNU010000816.1:0-1831 GCA_964351175.1 uncultured Roseivirgaceae bacterium
AAATTTTGTCCGTGAATGATGCTTATTAATTTATATTTTTGAAGAACCACTACAATAACTATAAATATGAAGCAATATCTAGATTTGATGCAGGATATTTTGGACAATGGTGTTCAAAAAGGAGACAGAACAGGTACCGGTACTAAAAGTGTTTTTGGTCGTCAACTTAGGTTTGACCTTTCTAAAGGATTTCCTTTGGTAACAACTAAAAAGCTGCACATCAGATCTATAGTATATGAGCTTTTGTGGTTTTTGAATGGAGATACCAATATTAAATACTTAAAGGATAATGGTGTATCTATTTGGGATGAGTGGGCGGATGAAAATGGAGAATTGGGACCTGTATATGGGCATCAGTGGCGTAGCTGGCCAACACCAAATAATGGCACTGTCGATCAGATTACTCAGGTGTTAAATCAGATTAAAAACAACCCTAACTCAAGAAGACATATCGTTACCGCATGGAATCCTTCTGAGGTAGACAAAATGGCTTTGCCGCCATGTCATGCATTATTCCAGTTTTATGTAGCCGATGGTAAGTTATCTTGCCAGTTATATCAAAGAAGTGCTGATTACTTTTTAGGGGTACCTTTTAACATAGCTTCCTATGCTTTGATGGTTCACATGTTTGCTCAGCAGTGTGACCTTGAACCAGGAGAGTTTGTTTGGACAGGAGGGGATGTACACTTGTATAACAATCACATAGAGCAAGCTAACTTGCAGCTTAGTCGTGAGCCATTTGAATTACCAAAGCTTGTTATAAAAAGAAAACCAGAGACTTTATTTGATTATAAGTTTGAAGATTTTGAGATAGTAAATTATCAGGCTCACCCATCAATCAAAGCGCCAATAGCTGTTTGATTTTATCAAATAGTGGGTTTGATGTTGTGTAAGAATGGCCTTCAATAGCTTTGATAATTCCAATTCCTGCCACATTGGTAGTGAAAATGAGCTCTGATGCCATCATCACTTCTTGCTCAGTTAGAATTTCGTTAATGATATATCCGTTTGACTTTAGAAGGTTTATTAGGTGCTGACGCATAACACCAGCGACACAACCTGATGTAAGGCTAGGGGTGAAGATTTGATTTTGATTAATCCAAAAAAGGTTGCTAGAGACGCATTCAGAAATATGATTAAAACCATCAGTCAGAATAAGTTCATCCAAACCTTTATTACTACGCTCTAAAGCGGCCATTGTGTAGGATAATGCACTTATTGTTTTGAGTGATGAAAATGAATGATGAGTTAATTTTACCTTTTCTGAAAATCCAGCATTTTCAATTATCCTTATAACAGGTTGAGCAGTGGGCTTAGCTGTTATAAGTAAATCTGTGGACGTTGAAGCTGAATTGTAACCCTGCTGTTGATCATCTCCTCGCCAAAGAATAACTTTTACTCGATTAAAATCATGAACGCCATTAGCTTCAATCACTTCGACTATCTTATCAGTAAACTCTGTAAGTGTTAAACTAATGTTTAACGATAACAATTCAGCACCGTGCATTAACCTGTCATAATGCAACTTGAGCAATGGTACTTCGTACTTATGAGTAATAATGGTTTCGAAAAGTCCATCACCAAACTGCAATGCCCGATTATTAAGTTTTACAATTAGGTGGTCTTCGATAATTTTGTTGTTAAATAATGCTTTCAATGCAGTCTAAATATTAAGATAATTACCTTGCCATGGCATTTTTGAGTTTCATAATGAATATTAACCATTTATAATTAAACCTTCTATGAGTTGTAAAAATATAACTAACATTGATACCGTAAAATAAGGGATAACTATGGCAGAAAAAAGCAGTGTATTTGATATGATAGGACC
>CAYGNU010000817.1:0-1827 GCA_964351175.1 uncultured Roseivirgaceae bacterium
GGTAAGCACTTGATTACAAATCTTATCCATTTTTTTTACAGAGGCCTTTAATTCGGCATCATCCTTTTCCTGCCAGATAAGTGATTTTCCCAACTCATATTCCTCAATAATTACTCCCAAGCCCAGCATTTGAGCAACGGGTTTAATCTTATGTCCTGCTTTTCTGAAATTTACTTCATCGCGTTGCAAAAGATAAGAGGAGTAGTTTTCCTGAAATTCTGCAAATGAAGTTAGGGCCGCTTCTGCAAATTCTTTGATATAGGCTTCTTCACCATACAACATTTCTGTTAAGGTGGTAAAATCAACCAATTTATTTTTACTGCTCAATTAAATTTTACTCGTTTGCAGGTTCAGTAATGTTATGTGGTGCAGGTCTACCAAATTCATCAAGGTGCACAAACACAATCTCATCAATTGTTATTATAGTGTTTTTTTCGAATTTAGTTCGAACTTCACACTTAACGGTGATTGATGTTGTACCAAATTTAACAGTTTCCATGCCAATCTCAATTACTTCTCCCAATTTGGCTGAGTTTACAAAGTTAATTTCAGACATGTATTTCGTAACGATACTAACCTTACCAAGCTGGCAAAGCACAAATATGGCAGCTTCTTCGTCAATCCAACTAAGCACAGTCCCTCCAAACAAGGTACCATGTGCATTTAAATCCTGGGGTTTTATCAATTTTCTACTAAAAAATCTCATAGAATTACTTAAGGAGATGTTCTAAATTTTTTCACAACCAATATACTGATATTGCTAAATAGTTGAGTAAGTAGTTACTAGTTAATTTCATAAGCATAGCTAAGACGAAGTTAAACAAGAATATTCATATTTAAATATTTGCTACTTATACAACTTACAATGAAAGATGATATTCACTATCGAAAGTATTTCCTTTGTTTAAAAAAGTTTAATCGTTCAAAGCTTTATACTATAATTTTAATATTGTATTGTGTAACAAATAAATTGTATCCACTCTTAATCATTACATTAAAAAAACGTCATATATTCTTTCGAAAACATGAGGACAATAGCATTTACAAATCAGAAAGGTGGGGTTGGTAAAACAACTTCTACAATTAATGTTGGAGCTGGGTTAGCTAAGCTAGGGAAAAAAGTTTTATTAATTGACTTAGATCCTCAAGCAAATTTGACTTATTCGTTAAGAATGCACTCCCAAAGATTGGATAAAACCGTTTATCAGGCATTGAAGGGTGGAGCTAAACTGGAAGATGTGCTAATTAAGCATAAAGGGTTTGATTATATCGCATCTTCGCTTGAGCTTTCCGGAGCGGAATTGGAATTAGCAAATGAGCCAGCTCGTGAAAGCCTTTTAAAGAATTTTTTAGCACAACTTAAAGGAACAGATTACGATTACGTTTTAATCGATTGCCCTCCAAATCTCGGGCTGCTTACTTTGAATGCATTTACTGCCGTGGATGATATTTTTATTGTTCTCCAATCAGAGTATTTAGCACTTCATGGATTATCAAAACTTCTGGATTTAATAAAAGTGGTTCAACAGCGATTGAACGCAAATTTAGAAGTCGGGGGTATAATCTGCACATTATATGATAGTAGAAAAAACTTGAATAAAGAGGTTGTTGGGCACATCAAAGATTATTTTGGTAAAAAAGTGTTCAATACCATTATTCGGGATAACGTTGCATTAGCCGAAGCTCCTAGTCATCACAAAACTATTTTTGAGTATGATGGCAACAGTAATGGAGCTCAGGATTATTTAGCGTTGGCAAAAGAAATAAAAAACGGCCACTAGTTCGATGGAAAAAAAGCCAGTTATGGGACATAATCCACTAGGTTAT
>CAYGNU010000818.1:0-1826 GCA_964351175.1 uncultured Roseivirgaceae bacterium
TTCACCTAAATCAAATGAAATTAATACTTCAAAGGGTAAATCAGTATTGTTGGCCAAATCGGCTACAACTGCGCTTACCGTTAAGTCTAAGTCACCGTCAAAGCGAATTACTTTTCCAATTGCCGCTTCATAATCGGCAAAATACTTTTCAGCATAGCTCTTGGTTAAAACAACTGTTTTAAGTGTAGGAAATGGATTGTCAGGATTGCCTATTAAAAAATTGAAAGAAAAGATTTTAAAATAATCGGGCTGAACAAAAGCCACTTTATATTTAGGCTCTTCAATCTTTATTCGCTTGTTATTCTTTTCAAAACTGATAACAGGGTTATTAATGTTATTATCAATAATGGAAATTAATTCTGTTTCATTGAAGTCTTCCTTAAAATTTTCGCCTAGAGGATAGCAAGTACCACTCATTTTAGTCAAATTACCATTTTCAGTTGCATCAACTACAACACGATATATCCTGTCTGAATCACTATGATAATTATCAAAGCTCGTATCAAAGTCAATAACACGATATATAACTATGGCTGCTGAAATGCCGAGAGACAAGCCAATTATATTAATAAGTGTATGAGCCTTATTTTTAATGAGGTTTCTAAAACTGATTTTGAGTAGGTTTCTTAACATAACAAAACATTTAGTTTCCTATAGTCAAATGGGATGCCATCACACTAAACAGCTATTGATCGCCTATAATGGCTAATTTTTCTTTTGACACAAATAAAAGTGTATCGAATTCGATACACCTAAGTGTAACGTTTTTGATACAATATACTATCTTAGCTCTCATATATGAAAACTGAAGCGAACATATTGATCATTGATGATGATCGTGATATTTTAGAAACTGCAAGGATGTTTTTAAAACAGGAATTTTCATCAGTGGATATTGAGGAAGATCCATCAAAGATTGATGGCTACTTCGAGATGAAAAATTATGATGTCATCCTTCTTGATATGAATTTCCGTAAGGGAGTAAATGATGGTCAGGAAGGTTTCAAATGGTTAAGGCATATCATCAATAAGGATAATGAAGCCATTGTAATATTAATAACCGCTTATGGCGAAGTTGATTTAGCTGTAAAGGCCATGAAAGAAGGTGCCAGTGATTTTGTACTGAAGCCATGGAAAAATCAAAAACTTCTTGCCACAATATTATCAGCATTGGCGCTTCGAAAATCTAAAAAAGAGGTTGTAAAACTCAGGGCTACACAATCGGCCATCAATAGCGACACCAATAGTCAATTCAGCAATTTCATTGGTGAATCTGAAGGCGTTAAACAGATTAAATCGTTAATCTCCAAAGTTGCAGTTACAGATGCTGATATTTTAATATTAGGTGAAAACGGCACCGGCAAGGAATTGATAGCGCGAGCAATCCATAATCAATCAAACAGAAAAGAAAATGCGTTTATCAATGTTGATCTTGGTGCTCTAACGGAATCACTTTTTGAGAGTGAGCTTTTTGGCCATGTTAAAGGTGCCTTTACTGACGCCAAAGCGGACAAAGTAGGGAGATTTGAACTTGCAGATGGCGGAACTATTTTTCTAGACGAAATCGGTAATTTGTCGTTACCCTTGCAGGCGAAGCTTTTGACAGTGCTTCAGAGCAAAAAGATTCAGCGCGTTGGATCATCAAAAGAAATTCAGGTTGATTTCAGATTAATCTGTGCTACTAATATGCCTCTGGCTGATATGGTTGCTGAAGGCAACTTCCGTCAGGATCTACTTTACAGAATCAATACCGTTGAAATTAAAATTCCGGCCCTTAGTGATAGGAAAGATGATATTGCAGATCTTATTGCTCAGTGCTTTAAGGT
>CAYGNU010000819.1:0-1815 GCA_964351175.1 uncultured Roseivirgaceae bacterium
AAAGATAAGCCTGATTGATTGCGTATTTTATAAAACATGAAGATAAAAAATAAAATTTTAAATAATATAGAAATTGAAGGGATTGCTGCCGAAGGAAACTGCATAGCCCGACATGAAGGGCAGATAATTTTTGTTCCGAGAGTAGCCCCAGGAGATATTTGTGATATCAGAATTACTAAAAGGAAAAAAAGCTACCTTCAAGCTGTACCTATAAAAATTCACACATATTCAAAGCTTAGAAGTGAGCCTTTTTGTGAGCATTTTGGGACATGTGGTGGTTGCAAATGGCAGCATATCAATTATCAAGTTCAATTAGATAATAAACAACAGCAGGTAGTTGACAACCTGGAACGAATAGGTAAGGTTAAGTTCGATAAACTGAAACCAATTATTGGTTCAAAGCAAACGAACTATTACAGAAATAAATTAGAATTTACATTTTCTGACAGCCGTTGGCTAACCAGAGAAGAAATTGACAGTGGCGAAGATATTGACAGAAGTGCGTTGGGATTCCATATGCCAGGTCGATTTGATAAAATATTGGATGTCAATCATTGTCACCTTCAGCAAGATCCATCTAATGCGATAAGAGAAACTGTTAAAACTTTAGCCCTCGAGCTTAATATTCCATTTTTCAATCTGGTCCATCAAACAGGATTTTTAAGAAACTTAATCATCAGAACAGCCTCAACTGGGCAAGTGATGGTAGTACTGCAAGTAACTCAAGATAAGGAAGAGTGGACCAATGCTATCCTTGATAAGCTGGCCGCTGAGTTTCCTCAAATCACTTCTTTGAATTATGTAATCAATAACAAGGGCAATGATACTTATCATGACCTTGAGGTAGTCAATGTAAAAGGCCTTCCTTATATCGAAGAGCAAATGAACAAACCTGATAGTGATGAAAAATTAACCTTCAGGGTAGGCCCAAAATCATTTTACCAGACCAATGCTAGTCAAGCGGAGGTGCTTTATCATGAAGCTTGGAAGATGGCAGGACTAACCGGAAGTGAAGTGGTGTATGATCTTTATACAGGCACCGGTACAATCGCTAACTATGTGGCAGGAAATGCCAAAAAAGTAGTTGGTGTAGAATATGTAGATGCTGCTATTGAAGATGCCAAGATCAACTCTGAAATTAACAATGTTGCCAACACTTCTTTTTATGCTGGTGATATGAAAGACATTATGACTGCTGATTTTTTAGCTAAAAATGGTACGCCAGACGTGATCATTACCGACCCGCCAAGAGCAGGCATGCATCAGGATGTTTGTGATGTATTGTTACAAAGTAATGCAAAAAAGATTGTTTACATCAGTTGCAATCCTGCAACTCAGGCACGGGATTTAGCCATTTTAGATTTAAAATATAAGGTGACAGAAGTTCAACCTGTAGATATGTTTCCTCATACACATCATGTGGAAAATATTGCGCTATTGGAATTGAGGTAAATAAGAAAGGCAGCACTTTCATACTGCCTTTCTTATTCGTTCTTTATAATTCTTAGTGATTGTTATATCTTAAGCCCTTTATGTCTTCATCAAAGTACTTTTTGTAAATATCTCCGTACCTTTTAGAATCCTTATCTGTCACTTTTTTTCCATTTACCTTAAATTCTCCATCACGGTCAACATCAAGTGTTTTGATCGATTCTGAGGGTTTGATATAACCATCTTTTACCAGCTCCTGTTTCAACTCCTCATCAAATTTCTTCATTTTGCCTTCAAAAACTTTGAGCTCTCTTTCTACTTTAGCCATCTCTACTTTTACCAATTACATATTGTGTTTTTGAAGTTCCATTTCCCCTTTCGACA
>CAYGNU010000820.1:0-473 GCA_964351175.1 uncultured Roseivirgaceae bacterium
CATCCTTACTTACCTGAACATACTCAGCCGGGATAGTAAATACTTGATCAATTCTACCGCCACCTACAGGCACTTGATACAACTCTGGCTGCGAGCCCGTTGGAAACTGGCGATGCATCGTCAAATCCTGGCGAACACCACCGAAAACTACAGATTTATTATCGGCCGAAAAGGAATAAGGACTCTCGTTATTGCTATGGAAAGTAAGGCGCTTAGCAGGGCCACCGAGGGCATCCATTACGTAAACATCAAAGTTGCCATAACGGTCAGAAGCAAAAGCTAAATGCTTACCATCTTTACTCCAAACAGGCATATAATCATGGGCTTCATGGAAGGTAAGTTGCAAGGCATCGCATCACCACCATCAGAAGAGACACGATACAAATCTCCCATGTAGGTAAATGCTATACTTTTGCCATCTGGTGAAATGGCCTGATAACGAATCCATTTCGGGGTTACCTTAGTCAAAGTAA
>CAYGNU010000820.1:483-1807 GCA_964351175.1 uncultured Roseivirgaceae bacterium
ATTTTAAGAAAGGGTTAGTTTGATTTTTTAGTTTTTTTATAAAGATGAATAAAAATTGTGAAGTATGGAGAACCATTAAGAACATAAGTAATTAATAGTTATTCAGTTAAGAATAGAAAGAAATACAAAATTCGATAGAGCCATCTAATGATAACCATTAAATGCTACACAAACGGTTGGTCAATAATTCTATTTAATTCCTACATTTAACAGATAGCCATTACTGATACCTATGAAAAAATCTCTTGCCTTAGTCAACATTTTTATATTTTCTACCTCCCTAGCATTTGCACAGCAGAAAGAGACTTATGATTATTCACAGTCTAATAGGGAGATGATTCAATATGGTGTTCAGGCCATTCTCACTTGCAATGGACTTTTTACTTCTGATCGTAGCCTTGAGCAGGTTTATAATCAAGAGCTTAAATACCTTAAACAACCAATAGGCACTGCTGAAAGTGGTGACTACCTAATAGATTGGGATAATAAAACCGTAACCATCGGCACTACAGAAAATACACCAGTAATGCGTGCTGCCTATAGAGAAGGTATTGGCTGTGTTATTTTAGCGCCAGATCAAACTTTTGACATTAAAGATGAACTACCTATTCAAACTCTTCTACCTCTTTCAGGTGATGCAGCTACCATACCATGGCCTGAAGGCGATTTGATAAAAAAGCAAAAACTGCCAAAATATATCGATAAAGATTTATTGACCGCTGCTTCCAATTGGTCTTTCGAAAGAGAATCTCCAGAGCAGGTGACCCTGAGCCTGATGGTGGTTCATAAGGGCCAGATCATTCATGAACGGTATGCAGAAGGCGTTGACATGTCTACCAAAACAAGAACCTGGTCTACTGCGAAGAGTATTGCAGCTACCTTAATAGGAATGCTGGTTGACGAAGGAAAAATGGAACTTGATGCGCCACTTGGTATAGATTGGTTGCCCAAAGAAGTTACTGCCGATAATGATCCACGTGCTGATATCACTTTAAGGAATGTGCTCAATATGTCCAGTGGACTTTATACCGTAGATAGTAGGCGAATGGAATATGCCACAGGTTCTGGACTTTCCTATTGGGCAGGAGCCAGCTCTATAAATGGAGCAAGAGAAAGAGGTTTGATCAGAAAACCGGGCACCTTTTGGGACTATGAAAACTATGATACTATTCTAGGTGTGCTGGCCATGAAGAATGCTCTTGATAGTGATGAAACCTACTTACACTTCCCGAGAACCGCCTTGTTTGATAAAATTGGTATGCGCAATACTTTCGTTAGTACTGACAGGTTTGGAGATTTTATTTTTAGCAGTCAGGTGTACACT
>CAYGNU010000821.1:0-1805 GCA_964351175.1 uncultured Roseivirgaceae bacterium
GGGCAATTCCAAAAATAAGCCCTACAGTAGCCGCTACGCCAAATGATAAAATGATGGATGATGCAGAAATAATAGTAGGTATTTCTGCTATTTCTGATACCACAAAGGCCAGTGTTACGCCCAAAATAATTCCGATGATACCTCCAGATACACTGATCATAACTGCTTCAAAAACGAACTGATAAATAATATCAGTCTTTCTGGCACCTATGGCCAACCGAAGGCCGATCTCTTTGATCCGCTCTAATACAGAGGCTAGCATGATATTCATGATGCCTATGCCTCCGACAAGTAAAGAAATGCCTGCAATAGCTCCCAATACAAAATTGAAAATATTCTTGGTACGCTGCTGCTGTTTCAGCAATAACTCCGGAATAGTAATCTCGTAATCAACCGTTTCATAGTGTCTTCTTTTTAATAACCTAGACACGATCTCAGAGATACTAAGCATTTTGTCAGTTTCGCTAACCTGTATTACTAATCTGTCTAACTGATGGTAATTAACAGCCTGCTTTGGCTCACTACTTTGATCATTACCTCTATTTTCATTAGAAGCTCTTTTGATCAAAGTTTCTGTTATCAACGACCTGTTCTTATAACGGATTAATACGGTCTTCAATGGAGCATAAACATCCATATTATAGTTCCTGATGCCCAGATTCTCCATGCTCTTTTCACTGATCATGCGTTCTTCTAGCACTCCAATAACCATGAGCCAATGAGCACCTACTTTGATCATCTTACCAATTGGGTCCTCGGTGCTGAAAAATTTAGACTTTATCCCTTGGCCAATAATACAGACCGCTTCGCCCTTTAATAATTGCTCATCATTAAAAACCTTTCCTTGACTAAGTGCAAAATTTGAGATATCAAAATAGTTATTTTCTACACCTACCAGCTTAGAGGTTCTACGGATACCATTTTTAATAATATAGGTTTCCAATAAGATTTCAGGGCTTAGCTTACCTATTCCTGGAATAATCTCTTCAATACTTCTTGCATCATTTAATGTAAGGCCTGGAGAAAAGTTCTTGTCGTTCTTGTTAGACGTTGATGTAGCCTCTACCTCCTCCTCAGTTTGTTCTACTATTGGTGTAATAACAATGTTATTGACACCTACTAGTTTAATCTGTTCCAAGATCTCCTTTTGGGCACCATTACCAATGGCCAACATAGCGATAACAGCAGCTACACCGAAGATGATACCTAGTGCAGTGAGGATCGAACGCATCTTATTTGCCAATACAGCATCAAATGCAATATAAAAACTCGAAAGTAAATTTGTAAACATGGAAGAGCTGTTTAGTTCTGGTTGGCTATAGCATCATCCTCCTCTTTCAGAAAAGCAATAGGCGCAGTCTCCATATCCTTTGGTACCGACAAATAAAGCTTTTCTCCTTCTTCAACTCCTTCCTTAATCAGTGCCTCATTAGCGTTGATCTGACCAACAACAACCTCTTGCTTGCTAAAACTGAGTCCATCTTTTTTAACCACATAAGTGATTGAGTCACCCTGACTGTGTAAACACTCTAATGGTACAAAAACAACATTCGGTATAGTTTCAGCAATGATATTATTAGAAGTTGTCATGGCTGGTCTTAGCGTAGTATCAGATTCATTAATTAGGATACTTATTTGAAAAACCTTGCTGTCAGAATTGGGTTTTTGTTCTCCAATATTCGCTACATTAATAACCTTACCCGTTAGCTTCTTATCAGGATAAGCGTCTAATCCAACGTTAACTTTCTGTCCCTGACTTATCGAGGTGAGATGGGCCTCAGGGAGAGTGGGGGTGGGGGGGATGG
>CAYGNU010000822.1:0-1377 GCA_964351175.1 uncultured Roseivirgaceae bacterium
AATACCTTCAAAATCATCAATGATGAATACGGATTGCGGCGTCAATAATTTTTCAACTAAATCGAGTTCTTCTTTGCTGATGCGTCCGTCGAGCAGGAAAAGCTCAATTTTCTTTCCCTCCGATACCAAAGCTTCGAACATTGTCCGGCTGCTGGTCTTGCCAAAGTATCGGATCTTCGCCTTCGCATCGTCGTCGGGCGCACGCCATGAGTCATAGCTGTAATCACACGTTGCGATAAACTCCAGCGCTTCACCCGCTCCTTTGTAGAGCGACAAGGTAGATCGACCAATAAATGTTCCGACTTCGGCAATGCTTGTAGGCTCAAAATAGCGTGCCAACAGCCAAATCAACTCGGCTGACAATTTCGATATGGAGCCGGTCTGTGTTGGAAACGTTTTTCCAACACGCTCAGAATGAGGAAATACAAATGTATCGACATCAGATACAGCTTCACTCGCTCGCGTGGTCGATCGCAACTCCGTCCAAAATGACCTAGCGATCATTGCCTCAGACAAATATAGCTTATTCATGAAATTGCATGTCCTGCATTTAGTCTAGTTCCAAGTTTAGCTACCTGTTTGCCTCGCATTTGCATCATCAGCAACAGATAATTTTGCTGAAACATCATTGGGACTAGGAAGCTTTTTGGATAGAGCCATTACGGCACGTCTCCGACCGCCATATCCTAGCAAGCTTCTATGTCTCGGGCATCCGTGAATCTTATGTGAGAGGCGGGACCACCTGTTGACTAGGCCGGAGGCGGTCGCCTCGTCACTGACTCACTTTGTAGCAACGGTCAGCACTTTGGCCGTAATTTTTGAACCGGACCCCGCAGTTCCCCTTTAGGATATTCGGTGGTGTGAAGATTAACGTAGAGCAGGTTCTGCACCAGACTAGCGAGCTCACCTTGAGACAATACCTTCTGCCCTTTCACCGGAGAGTCGAAATTCTCTGACGTCAAATCAAAAATAGCTGGGGCCGTTCCCTCTGCAGGAACAGGACCATGCATATGGAGGCCAATCGGCTCACTGGTTAAATCCTTAAAGGTGACGGTCCACGATAGAGTCAAACTTTCACGCTCAAGCACAAATTCTGCACGCCCCCAACCGGGGCTATACGTTGGCTCCCGTTGCGGTGCGTCGGAGAGGTCGGCGACGAAATGGATGGGCGGCCCGGACTGATCATTTGGGTCGGGGGAGAATTGATAGCACGACGTATCGACGTTCTTCGCGACGGCACCTGCACTCGCAAAACCGAGAATAAACAGGGCCAAGAGTGATCGACTTGCGCAGTCTCTAAATGTTCTCAGTCCAACCACAAGCATGCTCCGCTTCAATGTCGTAGCCCAAAAAGATAGCAACTGTTGCCAAACACTT
>CAYGNU010000822.1:1387-1795 GCA_964351175.1 uncultured Roseivirgaceae bacterium
CCATCTGCTTTACGATGATCCACCGCCCACTTCCGCGAACGTAGAAAACTTCGCTGTTCTGCAAAAGCCTGCTCGCTACTGCATTTCAAGAAGAACGGTACTTTTCTACGCATCGCAAGTCGCATTTACGAAAAATCCCGTCGTATAGGCCTGATTACCGGCACAAAACCCGCATTTTTCACCACTGCATCACGTTTTAAGCTATCACTCAATTTGGTCCCTAACCGCCGTTAAAGATGCTACTTTTTAAATACACAAACTCAAATCACATTACATGTTGGGACATAGATTCTTTAATTTGATAGCAAGGAAATCTAATGGTCGGCCGCAACTCCCAAACGAATAGACGCAAACGAATAGCCGCGGCACTAGCACCGCCGCTATGCGCACAGGGCCTCCCGTTACGTG